>DATIBA010000057.1:0-3522 GCA_035457765.1 Gaiellaceae bacterium | reverse complement strand
CGCTCCTCGATCCGCAGGTAGCCCGCGAGCTCGGGATCGTGCGGACCTCTGCGTCGCTTCACGTTGAACCCGGCGCAGAGTCGCTCGGAAGGGGTATGACGCAGTAGTCATGTCCGATCCTTCGCCCGAGGTCTTCGAGTGTCCCGGCTGCGGCAGGTCCGTAGAGCCAGGGGACGACTACGTGGTCGCGCTGGAATACGTTGCAGAGCATGGCTTCAGCCTGCACCAGATGAGCAACACTGTCCCGGTCAGCGCCGAACGGCGTTTCCACGTCGAGCACTTCCGAGGGCACCTCGGCGACCGTTTCTATGTGCTCGTCGACGAGTCGAGTTCGTGGGCGTGAACGTCTGAGACGCCGGCGTGCTGAGCGGCAGTCGACCCCGGAAGCGGGCCGAGGGGGGTCGCTTTCCAGTTCGGTAGCCGGAAGCTCCCACGGCCGGTCAGCACCGCCGGCGCGAGCCTCGCACACGAGCTCGAATGCGCCCGCGAGGTACACCCCTGGGCTCTACGAGGAGAGGCCGAGCCGGCAACCCAGTCGCGTCCCCAAGGGGAGAGGGGAACGAGGACGCCCATACCGGCCCGGCCAAGAGACGCCTTCGACGGCCGTCGAGCGCCCCCTCCCGTCGACCGGACAAGCTCACGGGATTGAAAGCAGTCGGGACGGGGAAGGGAAGTGATGTCTCCAACGAAGGAGGTTCTCGATGGCTGTCGTCTACATCCAGGAATTTGCATTCAAGGATTGGTCGACTGCGAACTACGACTGGGCCAAGGAACAGATCGGTGACGACCCGATCGACGGTCTCATCGTCCATACGGCTGGCTTCGACAAGGACGCGAGCGTCTTCCGGATCATGGACGTTTGGGAGTCGCAAGAACAGGCCAAGCGCTTCATCGAGGAACGTATCCAGCCAATGATGGAAAAGGGTGTCGACGCTCTTCCGAACCCTTCGAACGCCACCCCGCCCACGCGCGAGACGTTCTACGAGCTTCACGACGTGAGTGTTCCGAGCGCGATGGCTTCCGCACGATCCACTGCGTAATCCACGGGAAAGTCGCGTAGGCGGGTGGTCAACGGGCGAGATCCGAACATCCCCACCAGCACGCGAACCATCATCGTGATGCCGTCGCGTCTTGCGCCTGAGAGAGACGGGCACCTCCAAGCAGGCGAGCGATGAGGTGTCCATACGCGCAAGAGCGTTCGTGATCCAGTTCCAACGGTGACTACGAGCATTACTTCACCCGAGGCCCCTGTGTAACCGAGGGCACGAATCGTCAAAAAGGGTGATTGGCGCTCGCCGCTCTGGATGGGACGATCGCTCCGATTCGCCGAGGGAGCGTCGGTGATGCACCGTCCGATGCACAGTCGGGTACACGAGGCGCGAGCCGCAGCGCCCTTCCGGGAATTGCGGACAGGCTCGAACGGGTGGCCTAGCGAGGGAGAGCCCGGTGGGGGGTAACACGATCCCTTGGAGACGAAGCGGCAGGCAGAGGGGTCGGCCCTACTCACGCGGAGGCGTGCGGTGACGACTGTCACCAGCGCTCCACGCAGGCGTTCGCGGCGGCCGAAGTCCGACGGCGCCCGGCTCACGCTCCTCGACTCCTTCGAGCTTGTCCACGATGGGGTGCCCATCCGACTTCCCATGAACGCGCAACGCCTTGTCGCGTTCCTCGCGCTCCACCAGCGGCCCCTCCTGCGTCCGTACGTTGCAGGGACTCTCTGGCTCAACACGTCGGAGGAGCGCGCTCACGCGAATCTGCGCTCGACCCTCTGGCGCCTCCAGCGCTCGGACCGCGGTCTCATCGAAGTGAGCGGGCAACAGCTCCGGGTCAGCGCGGACGTCGTCGTCGACCTGCGCGAGGTCGAGCGGCTCGCGCGGAGCGCGCTCGACGACACGGCCGGTGCGCTCGAGCTGTCACCCGCGGCCTTCACCGGGGACCTGCTGCCCGACTGGTACGACGACTGGGTCCTGATCGAGCGGGAACGCTTCCGCCAGCTTCGGCTGCGAGCACTCGACGTCCTGTGCGAGCGGCTCACTCGGGCGGGACGTCTGGCCGAGGCGCTCGAAGCCGGACTCGCGGCACTCGCGGGCGAACCCCTCCGCGAGAGCGCGCATCGCGCAGTCATTCGCGTCCATCTGGCGGAAGGCAACGCATGCGAGGCGCTCCGCCAGTATGGCTTCTGCCGGCGCCTGCTCGAGGAGCATCTCGGTGTCGAGCCTTCGCCCCGGATGGAGGAGCTGATAGGGAGCGTGACGGTCTGGAGACGATCACGTGACGAGGGAGTGCATGATCCGAGCTGATGGCGGCCCCGCCCGAGCGGACGGCCGTGCTCGTGATTCGAGCCTGGCTCGAGGACGATGATGCGGAGCCTCGGCTGCGCGCCCGCATCACGAGCACCCTCGAGGTCTCGGCGACCGGACTTCGGGATACGAGCGTCGTCGCGGCGGAACAGGAGATCGTGCGCGCGGTGCGCACGTGGCTCCGGGCCTTCGTCGCGGGTCGGTGACGGCGCCGTGACAGACACCCGCTACATCTCACGCCAGTGAGCGGCGACAGGGCTTTCGGGATTCGCTTCGCGCTGGCATCGCTGGCCGTCTGGCGCGTCACGCACGTGCTCGTCGAGGAGGACGGGCCGGCGGAGCTCGTCGTCCGGCTGCGGGCGCGTCTTGGGCAGGGACGGCTCAGCGAGCTGATGGACTGTTTCTACTGCCTGAGCGCATGGGTCGCCGCACCCGCGAGCCTTCTCGTGGCGAGGCGCCGCCGCGAGCTGCCGCTCATCGCGCTCGCGCTGTCCGCCGCGGCCTGTCTGCTCGAGCGAGCCACGCGCGAGCGCGCACAGCCGTATGTCGAGACCGTCGAGTGGAAGGGAGCTGACGATGAGCTGTTGTGGCGAGAAGCGGAAAGCACTGAAAGGCAATCAGAGCCGGCCCACACTCGCTAGCCCGCTCGGGGCACTAAAGCCTGCCGGATCGAAGCCGACCCCGTCCATGCCGCCACGGCCCGGTGATGCGGAACGTGACGCCTCCGTGACGGCTCGGCGCTAGGCCTCACTGATCGAACCCTGGGGCCCGCCTCTTGCGGCAGGCATGCCCCCGCGAGAGGAGAGGAGCACCAATGGCCGATACAGCCCACGAGGACGTCGCGAAGCTCGAGTGCTGTCCCCCGCTCGTCGAGTGCGACTCATGCGATTACCTCGACTTCTGGTTTCGACTCCCCTTCCGGCCCGTGGTGGGGGCCGAGCGCCGGGTGGTTCAGGTCGAGGTAACGCTGCACTTCCGGCTCACGCGGTGCGCGGGTCCGCTCTCGCTCGGAGACATCCTCTACACCACCACGCTGCTGCCGAGCGAGCAGGTGCGCCTGTTCACGAGTGATCGGCACAGCCGCTTCAGCTTCGACACCGAGTCGAGCCTCGCCTACCGGAACCACACGACCTCGGAAGAGTCGTACTTCATGGCCGGAATGGCGAACGCCGTCAACAACATCAGCGTCAACGAGAATGCCTCGACGACCTCGGAGTTCCAC
>DATIBA010000056.1:0-2836 GCA_035457765.1 Gaiellaceae bacterium | reverse complement strand
CGGGTGATCAGTCCGATGGCGGCTCCGGTCCCGATCACGAAGGAGCTCTCGCAGAGCATCCTCCAGGCGCTCTCGGAGCGAGGGATCGAGTACGTCCCCAGCCAACTCGTGACGGAGCTGGACCCCGCAGGCAAGCAGGCCCGGCTCGCAAGCGGCGGAAGCGTGCCCTACGACCTGTTCATCGGGATCCCCGTCCACTGCGTTCCCGAGGTGGTCGAGCGCTCGGGGCTCGCGGTCGACGGGTGGGTGCCCGTGGACCGCACGAACCTCATGACCCGATTCCAGGACGTCTATGCACTGGGCGACGTCGTGGGCCTGCCGGTCGCGAAGGCCGGCGTCTTCGCCGAAGCCGCGGCTCGAGTCGTCGCCGACGACATCGCCGCCCGCCTTCGAGGCGGCGAGCTCCAGCGGCCGTACGAGGGCGCGGGGAGCTGTTACCTCGAGTTCGGCGGTGGGCTGGTCGGAAAGGTCGAGGCCAACTTCCTCGGTGGACCGGCGCCGACGGCGTGGCTCGTGGGGCCCTCCAGGGAGCTCGCCGCGGACAAGGTCGCATTCGCGTCCACCCGACGCGCGCGCTGGTTCGGGTCCTGAGCTACGCCGACCGCGGCCTCGACGCGTCCCAGAGGAAGTACGCGAGGAGCCCGAGCAGCGGGAGGACGAGGATCACGAGGAGCCAGAGGACCTTGCCTCCCACGCCCAGGTCGTGGCGGCGGACGACCCTCGTTGCCACGAGGAGCCAGACGAAGATCCACATGACGAGCGCGGCAGTGGCGAGACCCATCCCGAAGGTGTAGGCGAGCATCGAGAGGGGAGCTTAGTGCTCCGTCCCGAAAGTCGTCTCACGCTCCGTGCGGCTGCAAAGCGTCGCCGTGCGTCGTCCTCGGTTGCGCCCGTATTCACCGATACGGGCGCTCCCTGCGTCCTTGCCTCGCTCGCTTTTCGCGCGCCGGAGCAGCAAGGGACTTGCGGGACGAAGCACTCGTCAGTCGTGGATGCGCGCGATGAGGTCTTCGCGCTTCAGCACACGCACCTCGATTCCGCCGAGCCGGACCTCGTAGCCGGCGTCGCGCGGATACAGGACCTTGTCACCGGCATCGACACCGGTCACGTCGCTGCCGACGGCGGTGACGATTCCCGTCCTGCACGCGACCGCCGCGGCCGCAGAGGCGGGAAGGATCAGCCCCGAGCGTGTCTCGGTCTCGTCCGAGACCGGCTGGATGACGACGAACTCGTCGAGGGGCTCGAGCGAGACGTCGACGCTTCGCGATTCTTCGATCACGCTCTAAGAGTACGCCTCCTGACGCGTCTGGACGCCCGAGTCGCTCCCGGCCGGCGGAGCCGGCCCCGCGACCCGGCTGACGACGCTCGCGGCGCGATCCTGCGCGCTCGCCGCTTGTCCGTACGTCTTGTACTGTCCTGCGCGGCTCGCGCTTGGCTCCCTTGCGAGCGCCGCCCCAGACGCGTCAGGTTCACAACCGACCGGCTTCGACGATGCGCTGCAGAAACTGCTGCGTGCGCGGCTCCTGCGGGGCGCCGAAGATCCGCTCGGGGGTGCCTTCCTCGAGGATCACGCCCTCGTCGAGGAAGCACACCCGGTGGGCGACGTCACGGGCGAAGCCCATCTCGTGGGTGGCGATGAGCATCGTCATCCCCTCGGCGGCGAGCTCGCGGATGACCTCGAGCACCTCCGCCACGAGCTCGGGGTCGAGCGCGCTCGTCACCTCGTCCAGCAGGAGGAGCCCGGGCTGCATCGCGAGCGCGCGCACGATCGCGACGCGCTGCTGCTGGCCTCCCGACAGCCGGTCCGGGTACTCGTCGCGCTTCTCGGCGAGGCCGAAGCGCTCGAGGAGCTCGCTCGCTCGCGCCACGGCCTCGGTGCGCGAGAGCCCGAGCGCCTTCCGGGGGCCGAGCGTCACGTTCTCGAGCACGGACATGTGCGGGAAGAGGTTGAACGCCTGGAAGACGATCCCGATGCCCCGGCGCACGCGATTGACGTCGATGCCGGGCGCCGTGATCTCCTCGCCGTGGAGGGCGATCCGGCCCGCATCGACGGGCTCGAGCAGGTTCACGCAGCGAAGCAGCGTCGACTTCCCGGAGCCCGAGGCGCCGATGAGGCAGACGACCTCGTGCTCGGCCAGCTCGAGGTCGATCCCGCGGAGCACCTCGAGCTTGTCGAACGCCTTGTGCAGCTCCTCGACCCGGAGAGCAGCCGCGGTCACGCCGCGACTCCCGCTGCCTGCCGCCGCTTGCGGTCTCGTGCGACGAGCCAGTCGGTGAAGCGCGCCAGCGGGATCGTGATGAGCACGAACAGCGTCGCCGCGACGAGGTAGTACGTGCCGTTGAAGTTCGCCGCCTCGTTGATCTGCGTCTGGCGCAGCACCTCGACGACCCCGAGAACGCTCACGAGCGCCGTGTCCTTCTGCAGTCCGATGAAGTCGTTGAGGAGCGGCGGGATGACCCGGCGCACGGCCTGCGGAATCACCACGAAGCGCAGCGACTGGAGGTGCGTCAGCCCGAGCGAGCGCGCGGCGGCCTCCTGGCTCGGATGCACCGACTCGATGCCCGCTCGGTAGACCTCCGAGACATAGGCCGTGTAAACGAGCACGAGGGCGACGACCGCCCAGAACACCTGCGAGGTGGGGACGCCTTCGAGTTGGAGCGCGGGCATCCCGGTCCCGAGCATGAGGATCACGAGTATCGTCGGGACTCCGCGAAAGAAGTCCGTGTAGACGATGGCGAGGGCGCGGATCGGGAAGAAGACAGGCCCGCGCAGGCTCCGGAGCACCGCCAGCACGAGTGCCGTGACCAGGACGATCGCTTCCGCGGTCAGGAAGAT
>DATIBA010000055.1:0-41345 GCA_035457765.1 Gaiellaceae bacterium | reverse complement strand
GCGGAACGGTCGCCTGTGCGGCCATGCCGTTCCGGAGATGCTTCCGCCCCAGCTGGAATAGCTCGTACGTCTCGGTCAAGGCGTGAAGCGCCTTGTCCGCGAAGCGGACCAGTGGACGGGGTCTGGGGGAACCGGGAGGTTCCCCCAGCATGAACCGCAACGCCTTGTCCACGAAGCGGACCAGTGGAAGGAATGTCGAGGGAGGCGCTTCGTCACACCGATCCCCCACGGAGCGAGCGTAGGGATACGAACCCTCGGAACCGCGCCCACAGAGACAGCTCGGTGCGTGCGCGGCCGAGGAGTCCCCGCAGCTCCCTCCGTGCCGCCTCGGCGTGGCGGCGCGCGGTTCCAGGTGGTCCGAAGCGCGCCCGCGCTGCCGAAGTCGTGAACGAGCCGCCGTCGAGTCCGAGCTCGCCGTCCACGATGGTTCGCAGGTCCTCCAGGGTCGCACTCGGCGAGACCTCGATCCGCTGATCGCGGAGGAATGCCTCCATCTCCCTGCGGCTCGCCGACGCGATTCGCCGCGGATCGGACGTCAGGTAGCGGAGTCTGCGGACGACCCATTTCGACACGCCGACGACGCCCGCGCCGAGCGTAGCGACCAGGAGCGCGACCACGACCAACGACGGCCCGACGCCGGCGTCCGAACCTCGCGCGACCGTCACATCGCGGGACGTCCGGCTCCCACGCCCCGCCCGGCCGGCAGCATCCAGCTGGCCGCGCCCCAGCGCCTCGACGGCCTGGGCGTTCTCCGACGCGAACGAATAGATCCCCGAGAAAGTGCCTCGCCCGGGAGTCGGGTCGAAGGCGACCCAGCCGTGTCCGGGGAACCAGACCTCCACCCACGCGTGCGCATTGTGGTCCGTGACGCGCCACACCCCGTCGACGAGACGACCGCTCGTGAAGCCGACCGCGACCCGAGACGGAATCCCGAGAAGCCGAAGCATCACCGCCATCGCACCTGCGAAGTGTTGGCAGTAGCCGGCCTTCGTGTCCGTGACGAAGTCGATGAGTGGCGCGACCGTGAGAGAAGAGCGCGGCTGTTGGTCGTATCGGAATCCGCCGAACCGACGGAACCAGGACTCGAGCGCGAGGACTGCCGCGTAGGGTGTGCGTGCCCCGCCCGTGACACGCAGCGCCTCCTCGTACAGCGGTCGGTACGCGCCGAACGCGGAGTACTGCGGATCGGCCAGGAGCGTACGCACGCGCTCGACGCGCCGGACCTCGCCGAACGCCGGTAGACGCATACCCCAGACCGTCAGAAAGCCATGTGCCGCGGCCGGATACCGTGGTTTGGCGCGAGCGAGCGCGGCGGGCGAGGGATCGGGGACGTAACTCCAGACGCGATAGCGGCTCCCGGCGTCGAGCGTGTGCCTCGCACGCAGGACGCCTCCGGAGAGGAAGAAGACGGTTCCGAGTGACCGCGCTGCAAGGGAGACGGGCGTGCCCGCCGCGACGAGGTGGTCGTCGACGAGCGCCTTGACCTCCACGCTTTGCTCGAGCCAGTGACTCTCGTCACGTGCCCGGGGCGGCGCGAACGCATCGAGCGGGACCGCCCGTTCTCCGTCCGCTACCACTCGGGGAGAGAGCTGCTCGAACCAGCGGTCCGCAGTGAACACGTCGAGTGTGGACGCGCGCCAGTACTGGGCCCGCTCCGGCCCTTCGATCTCGAGAACGACCGTCTTCGTCGGCGGGAATCGAACTCCGTCGTAGTTCGCCTCCCAGACGAATCGAACGCCGAGCGCTCTGGCAGGCACTCCCCTGAAATCCCAGTTCTTCCACTCGAGGGCCGCTTCACGTGCGAACGTCGTCGCCGTGGATGCCCAGACGGAAACGGCGACGACGAGCGCAGCCGTCACGGCCCCGACGGCAAGGCCGGGCACCGAGCGTGCGCGGAGAACGAGGAGGATCGAGAACGCAGCGGCGAGTGCGAGAGCCCCGATCGCGACCCCACCGTCGCTGACGAGAGTCGCCGGCCAACCGACTGCGCCGACGGTCACGGCTGCCGCGATCAGCGGTCGCCGGGCGGCGATCAGAAGCGCGGTAACCGCAACGAACCCGAAGATCGCGACGAGGAGGAGCGCGTGCATCTCAGGATGCCGCGTCGGGTCGAACGGAAGGACGACGCCGTAGTAGTCGCCGAGTCCACGGCTGACGTCGTCGACGACCGGGTCCACGACGCGCTCGTCGCGGAACGGGAGAAGCTCCCAGAGCTTCGCGCCGAAGGCGATCCACAGGACTCCCACGCTGGCGCCCGCAACGGCGAGGCCACGTGGCCAGCGGCCGGGAAGCAGCGCCGGAAGAAGGGCGAGACCCACGACCACGAGCGCCTCGCCCATCTCGCGCGGCTCCTGCATCCGCAGCCAGGACGCCGAGATCACGAGCGCCGGGATCGCGCACGCGGCCAGCGTCCTACCCATCTGCAACGCTCCTCGCCCCGGGCCGGTCGAGCACCGCTGCAAGGTCGTCTCCGGCTCGTACGACCGCTGTGGGTACGCCCGAGGCCGCCAACCGGAGCGGCCCGGGTGCCGCCCGGGTCGGCCGCCCGACGAAACTCGACGGGTCGACCCAGACGACCGAGACGAGCTGACGGGTCGCGGCACTGAGGAGCGCCTCCACGGCGTGTGGCTCGAGGGTCGCCGTCACGACCACGAGCTCGCCCGCCTGCGCCGCCGGCGACTGGCCGCGTCCGAGTGAGCGCGCCAGATCGCGACGCCCGTCGGCTTCTATTCTGGCGAGAGCGTCGAGGACGGCACGAAAGTCTCCGTCGAGCGAGCGCAGCTGGACGACAGCGGGCTCGGCGCTGGTCGTCACGAGAGTGACCCTGCGCCTGCGGGCGGCATGGAACCTGACGATGGAACCTGCTGCGCGCACGGCCGTGTCGAAGCTCGAATCGGGCGACGTTCCCGCCACACCGCCCTGATCGCAGTCGAGCAGGACGACGACCGTGTCACGAAGGTCGTCTTCGAGCTCCTTGACCATCAGCTCTCCTCGGCGCGCGGTCGACGGCCAATGGACACGGCGAAGGGACTCGCCCCGTTCGTACTCCCGCACCGAGTGGAAGTCGAAGCCGGAGGGCCGGCGCAGCACGAGTCGGCGTCCGTCCCCGGCGTGTCGTCCCCCGTCGCTGAAGAGCGAGTGGAGGTCGACGACCCTCGGGTGCACTACGACGCCCGCCGCCACCGAGTCCACCGGGATCGACACCGACTCGAGGCCGAGATGGTCGCCGAGCACGACCCGCGCCTCGGAGATCCAGAAACTCCCACGCGGGACCTTCCCGAGGTCGACCTCACCGGCCGCCGACCGGCCGTGGCCACGCAGGCGGCACTCGAATGCACCGAGCCGCCCGAGAAGGCCCGTGGCGACGAGCGACCCGACAGGGACGCGTGATGTGCGGCTCGTCTCGATCCGGAGCAGGACGCGGTCGCCCTCGGTCGCCGGCGTCGGCTCGACGTGGTAGTCGACGGTCACGGGCCCGCGTACGAGACCCGCCCAGACGCCAGCTCCGCCGGCGGCGATCAGGAGCCCTACGCCAGCGACTCCGAGCGGGCGCGATCCGAAGGCGAGAGCGGCGGCCATGACCACGAGCCCGAGGGCCAGCGCGCTCCCGAGCCTGGTCACACCGGCACCGGAGTATGGTCGATCGCGTCTTGGACGACATCGGCCCCAGTGAGACCGACGGTTCGGGCCTCGGGGGCGAGGATCAGCCGATGGGCTAGCACGGCGACGCTGACCGCCTGCACGTCCTCCGGAAGGACGAAGTCGCGCCCCCCCGCGACGGCACGGGCTTTCGCCATGCGCAGGAGCGCGATTCCCGCCCGGGGGCTGGCTCCGAGTGCGAGCTTCTTGCTCCCGCGCGTATGGCGGAGGATCGCGACGACGTACCGGCCCACGCTCTCCTCGACATAGACGGCGCGCGCGGTCTCGATCGCCGCGCGAACGTCGTCGCGAAGTGCGACGGCTTCGAGCCGGTCGAGCGGCGGTGCCGTCGTCTGCTCGGCCAGCATCCGTGCCTCTTCGGCGAGCGGCGGGTAGCCGAGCGAGAGCCGAGCCGTGAACCTGTCCAACTGCGCCTCGGGAAGTGGATAGGTCCCTTCGTACTCGATCGGATTCTGGGTCGCGACGACGAGGAACGGCAGGTCCAGGCGGTACGTCGTCCCGTCGATCGTCACCTGGGCCTCCTGCATCGCCTCGAGCAGGGCCGCCTGGGTCTTGGGCGAGGCGCGGTTGATCTCGTCGACGAGCAGGACGTTGGCGAACACGGGCCCCGGCTTGAACTCGAACTCGTTCTCCTTCTGGTTGAAGACGTTGACCCCCGTGACGTCGGTCGGAAGGAGATCGGGGGTGAACTGCAGCCGCGAGAACGAGAGGTGGAGCGAGCGTGCCAGGGACTTCGCCAGCATCGTCTTCCCCACCCCGGGAAAGTCCTCGATGATCAGGTGGCCTTCGGCGAGGAGACAGAGCACGCATAGCTCGAGCGTTCCCCGCGGCGCCTTGACCGCGCGCTCGAGGTTCGCGACGACGCGTTCGACGACGTCCGCCGCCGGGGCGGAGGCCACCGCCTCGCCGGCGCCAGTGCCGTCTTTCATGCCTTCGAGAGTACCCGCTCCACTTCGTCGAGCACAGCCGCTGCGATGACGCGCTTCGGAGCCTTGGCGACCTCGCGTTCGCCTTCCTCCGAGACGAGAACGACCTCGTTGTCGGCGGCGTCGAAGCCGATGTCCGATCGACCGACGTCGTTGAACACGAAGAGGTCAGCGTTCTTCGCCCGCCGTTTCTCGCGCGCACGCTCGAGACCGGAGCCCGAGTCGTCCGCGGCGAAGCCGACGAGCACCTGATCCGATCTGCGCGCGGCTCCCAACGCCGCGAGTACGTCCGTCGTGGGAACGAGCTCGAGGACCCACGGCACGCCGTCCTTCGGTCGCTTCGTGGTCGACGGTACCGGGAATCGATAATCGGCGACGGCAGCGGCCATGACGATCACGTCGGCGTCGGCTCGCGCGAGCGCCTCGCGCGAGAGATCGTCCGCAGTCGGAGTCTCGACGACAGTGACGCCGGCCGGGGCAGGGACGGCGAGATTCGCCGCGAGCACGGTCACGTCCGCGCCTCGACGAAGCGCCTCCTCTGCCAGCGCGACCCCCATGCGGCCCGACGAGCGGTTGCCGACGTACCGAACGGCATCGAGCGGCTCGCGCGTGCCACCTGCGGAGACGACGACGCGCTTGCCGTGAAGCGGGCCCGTCGTGCGTGCGCGGTTGCGAAGAAGCTCTTCGGCGCGGTCGAGAATGTCCTCGGGCTCGGCCATGCGACCCATGCCTTCCTCTCCTTCGGCCAGCTCCCCCTCCACGGGTCCGACGAACTCGACACCGCGAGCTCGGAGGATGGCCACGTTCGCCTGCGTGGCCTCGTGCCCCCACATCCGGGTGTTCATGGCCGGGGCGACGAGCACCTGCCCGGCGTGTGCCAGGGCCGCCTCGGTCAGCAGATCGTCGGCGAGCCCGTGGGCGAAGCGCGCAAGGGTGTTCGCAGTCAGCGGCGCGACGACCAGCAGGTCGGCGTGCCGAAGGTGTGGATACGGGTCGTCGCTGCGTGCCTTTCGTGCGAGTGCGAAGAACGTCTCAGCCGTGACGAACCGCTCCGCCCCGGCGGTGACGAGCGGATACACGTCGTGGCCGACCCGGACGAGCAGTCGGGTGAGCGCGCACGCCTTGTAGGCCGCTATCCCCCCGGTGACGCCCAGCAGGACGCGTGCCATGTCCGCCCGCTCAGGCGGGAAGGGTGTAGGTGATCTTCCCGCGGGCGATCTCTTCCATCGCCATCGTCAGGTAGTTCTTCGAGCGGGATTCGATGAGCGGCGGAGGCGCTTCGTCGAAGCCGATCCCTTCGCCGAGCTGGTGGTGGTAGTTGTTGATCTGGCGCGCGCGCTTGGCGGCGACGATCACGAGCCCGTAGCGGGATCCGTCGACTTTCTCGAGCAGATCGTCGATTCGAGGATGAATCATGACAGGCGCATCGTACCTGCCTCCACTCGCCTCTGAACGGGAGAGCGCGAGCCTCCCGGCAGCAACAGCGGCCGGACTCGACGTTCGTGCGCGCGCTCGGATCCCGCTGTCAGCCGATCGCGCTGCTCCGCGAACGGGCCAGCTCGCATTCGACGATCGCCGCGAGCGCCGCCGTGGCACGCTCGAGCTCGTCGTTTCGCACCATGTACCGGAAGCGATGGGCTTGCTCGAGCTGCGTGCGCGCGAGCGCGATCCGCTCGCCGATCTCGCCGGTGCTTTCGGTCGCTCGTGCTCTGAGTCGCCGCTCGAGCTCGGGCACGTCGGCGGCGATGAAGATCGTCACGCTCCCGCTCACGTTGGCCTGGACGTCCAACGCTCCTTCGAGCTCGAGCTCGAGCACGCACACCCGGCCGTTGTCGGCGATTCGTGCGAGCTCCGACCTCAGCGTCCCGTAGCGCCGTCCTGACACGTACGAGACGTGCTCGAGGAATGCGCCGGCCGCGACGCGGCGCGTGAACTCCTCATCCGACAGGAACCAGTAGTCCGTTCCGTTCACCTCGCCGGGCCGCTGCGCCCGCGTCGTCGCCGACACCGCGACCTCGACGTCGGGTACGCGCTCGCCGAGGCCCTTGATGAGCGTCCCCTTCCCAGCGCCCGAGGGCCCGGTGATCACGAACACGGGCCCCGACGACGACACGGTCAAGCTAGGACTGGTACGCCTGCGGTCGCAAGCCGGGCGCCTCCACTCCTGATCTTCGCGCGACCAGGATCCGCGCGAGCGGATTCCGGTCTTGCGCGAGACTCACGAGCGGTGGTTGAAGAGCTCGACGAGCTCCGTCCGCTGGCGCTCGGAAAGACCGCCAACGGTCTTCGACTGGCTGATGCGGCACTGATTGAGCAGTCGCGCCGCCTTCACGCGACCGAACTTCGGTACGGCCATGAGCATGTCGAAGACCTTCGCGGTCGAAACGTACTCCGGTGGGTCGAGGAGGATGTCCTCGATGCTCTCGCGGCCCGCTTTCAAGTCCCGCTTGAGCTGCGCACGCCGGACTCGAACATCGTTTGCCCGCTGAAGAGCTTCCATCCTCTGGTCGAGCGAGCGCGCAGGGGCCTGTGCGTGCGTCTTCGTCGTGACCATGAGCCGGACGAGTCTACCAAGACTCCATCTTTGGTCAAGCGGGACCGTTTTAGCCTATTTGCAGGGCTTTTCTCGTTGCCTAATTTGTCGACAGAACGTCGCGGAAGCGAGACGAGCGCGTGAGACCGTGAATCTCGCGCCTCGCGAGCGAGATGCGGCCGCTCTCGGCGCCGGCGAGCTCGACCCGGATGCGGCGCGGCGCGAGGGGGTCGGCGAACAGCACCGTGCCGAGCGCAACGGCGCTCGCGCCCGCCGCGACGACGTCGCGCACGTGGTCCGCCGAGCTCACTCCGCCCATCCCCACGATCGGAACGTCGACGGCTTGCGCACAGGCGTGGATGCAGGCCAGGGCGATCGGCCGCAGCCCAGGTCCCGAGTAGCCTCCCGGGCCGCGGGCGAGCTTCGGGCGACGAGTTTCCGCTTCGAGAGCGAGGCCGCGGATCGTGTTCACGAGCGAGAGGCCGTCCGCGCCGGCGTCGGCGACCGCGCGTGCGGTCCCGGCGATGTCCCACGTCGCAGGCGAGAGCTTCGCGTAGACGGGCTTCTTCGTGACGTCCCTCGCCGCCGCGACGAGCTCGGCTGCGGTCTCCGGCGCCTCCTCGACGTTCGGGCACGACAGATTGAGCTCGATGACCGTGACAGACGGCTCGTCGTCGAGCCGCTCGCAGACATCGGCGTAGTCTCGCGCCGAGAAGCCTCCGACCGAGGCCCAGACCGGTATTCCGAGCTCAGCGAGCTGCGGGAGGTGCTCACCGACGAACGTGTCGAGGCCCGGGTTCTGGAGCCCGATCGAGTTGAGCATGCCCGCCTCCGTCTCGGCGATCCGCGGAGGCGGGTTGCCCTCGCGAGCGAGCGGAGTCACGGTCTTCGTCACGAAGGCGTCGAGCTGCGCGGCCACGTCCGGGGCGGCCAGCGCATCGAGGCACCCGCTTGCATTGAGGATCGGAACCTTCATGCGGCATCTTGCAGCACGGGTCCGTCCACGCAGAGCCGTCGATAACGACCGGCGATCGCGACGACGCAGCCGTAGCACGCACCGAACCCGCACGCCATGGGCGCCTCCCAGGCCAACTGTGCGCTCGGAACCCGATCACGAATGGCTTCGAGCATCGGCTCGGGTCCACATGCGAGCACGTCGCCGGGGTCGTCGGGAAGCGCGTCGGTGACGAGACGCGGCTCGAGCACGACCGCGGCCCCCGGGAGCAGCCGGGCGGCCTCGGCGTGATGCCCGGTGCGGAAGCCGATCACCGCGGGGGGACGGCCGAGCACCTCCGCCAGGTACGGCATGGGCGCGATCCCGATACCGCCCGCGACGAGAAGCGGTCGTTCGACGTCGAGGTCGAAGCCGTTGCCGAGAGGGCCCAACACGTGGATCTCCTGCCCCGGCCGGAGCTCGCAGAGCGCGCGTGTGCCGGGCCCGATCGGGTCGATGAGGAACGCGAGCTCGCCCGGAGGGGCCTGGCAGAGGCTCATCGGCCGCGGAAGCACCCTCCCGGGCGCTTCGAGCATGAAGAACTGCCCGGGAGTGCCCGGATCGAGCCCGCCGCGTTCGAGCCGGAGGAGCATGTACGGCCCGACGGGCTCTGCCGCGACGACCGCGAGCTGCTGGCGACAAGCGATTCGTCCGCCAAGTGACAACGTGTCACGAGGCGACACGACGCTACACCTCGATCCCGATGCGCTCTTGCAGCGAAAGGGCGGACTCGGCGCGAGCGTTCGCGATCGCGTGCACCGCGGCCGCCGCCCCCGAGATCGTCGTCACGCACGGCACACGGGCGACGAGTGCGGCCTCGCGAATGAGGTAGCCGTCGGCCCTGGCGCCGCTCCCCTGCGGAGTGTTGATCACGAGGTCGCACCGTCCCCGCCGAACGAGATCGACGACCGTTTCCTCGTCGGAATCTGCGTTCGCCACCTTCGCCACTTCCCCGATGTGCAGCCCCGCCGCACGGAGCGTCCGAGCCGTGCCCTCCGTCGCCACGAGCTCGAATCCGAGCCCAGCCAGAGCAGCCGCCACGGCGACGGCTGCGGGCTTGTCCTCGTCTCGGACCGACAGGAAAGCCGTTCCCGACGACGGCAAGGGCCTTCCGGCGGCCCGCTCGGCTTTCGCGAGTGCGGTCGGGAGGTCGGCCGCGCTCGCCATGACCTCGCCAGTCGACCGCATCTCGGGCCCGAGGACGGGGTCGGCTCCTGGAAAGCGTGCGAACGGCAGAACGGCTGCCTTGACGCTCACCTGGGCCGGCCTCGGAGCCGGCAGATCGAGCTCGCGGAGCGTCTTCCCCGCCGCGAGTCGGCATGCTGCGTCGACGAGATTGACTCCGATCGCCTTGCTCGCGAAGGGCACGGTACGAGACGCGCGCGGGTTCACCTCGAGGACGTAGACGGTCGAGTCGGCGATCGCGAGCTGGACGTTCAGGAGGCCGACCACCCCCAGCGCCGGCCCCAGGAGCTTGACCACGCGCTCGACCTCCAGGGCCGCCGCGAGCGTCAGCGAGGGCGCCGGGAGGACGCAGGCGGAGTCGCCCGAGTGGACGCCGGCCTCCTCGACGTGCTGCATGACCGCCGCGATGTAGACCTCCTCCCCGTCGCAGAGCGCGTCGACGTCGAGCTCGATCGCATGCTCGACGAAGCGATCGAGGAGCACCGGACCGTGGACCGCCGCCATCGCCGCCGAGAGCTGCTCCGCGTCGTAACAGATCCGCATCGCGCGCCCGCCGAGGACGTACGACGGCCGCACGAGAACCGGGTACTCGATCTCGTCGACAGCTGCGAGGGCTTCGTCGAGGTTCGAGACGGTAGCCCACGGTGGGCACCGCACGCCGAGCTCACCGGCGAGCGAGCCGAAGCGCTCCCGATCCTCGGCGAGATCGATCGCCTCGTGGGGCGTGCCGAGAAGGCTGTACCCGCCCTCCTCTATGTGCCGAGCGAGGCGCAGTGGAGTCTGACCACCGAACTGCGTGACCACACCGACGGGCTGCTCGCGATCGCACACCGCGAGCACCTCTTCGGGGGAGAGTGGCTCGAAGTAGAGGCGATCCGAGGTGTCGTAGTCGGTCGAGACCGTTTCGGGGTTGCAGTTGACCATGACGGCCTCGTAGCCGAGCGCGCGGAACGTCTGGGCGGCGTGGACGCAGCAGTAGTCGAACTCGAGGCCTTGGCCGATGCGGTTGGGCCCCGAGCCGAGGATCACGACGCGCGGCTGGTCGCTCGCCGGAAGCGATTCGTCCTCCTCACCCCACGTCGAGTAGAAGTAGTTCGACGCGGCTTCGACCTCGCCCGCGCAGGAATCCACCCGGCGGAACGCCGGGCGCACGCCTTGCTCGTGGCGCAGGCGGCGCACCTCCGCGCCCGTCAGTCCGCGGGCGACGCCGATCGTGTCGTCGCCCCACCCGGCGCGTTTCGCGCGCGCGAGGTCCCCGCTCTCGAGCTCGAGCCGAGCGCGGGCCAGCTGCTCGACGAACCACGGATGGAGGCCGTTCGGAACGTCCTCCTCCATGAGACTGGCCCACGGCGTGGGCGAACCCGGCTCGAGCTCGCGCGAGCCGTGTGCCTTGAGGAATGCCTCGGAGAACGTCCGTCCGATCCCCATCGCCTCTCCGACCGACTTCATCTGCGTCCCGAGGGTCTGATCGGCACCGGGAAACTTCTCGAAGGCAAATCGAGGGAACTTGACGACGACGTAGTCGAGCGTCGGCTCGAAACTCGCGGGCGTCGTCCTCGTCAGGTCGTTCGGAATCTCGTCCAGCGTGTAGCCCACCGCGAGTTTCGCGGCGACCTTCGCGATCGGATAGCCCGTCGCCTTCGATGCGAGCGCAGACGAGCGCGAGACGCGCGGATTCATCTCGATGACCCGCAGCGCCCCGGTTTCGCGGTCACGCGCGAACTGGATGTTCGACCCTCCCGTCTCGACGCCAACCGCACGAATCACCGCTGCGGCGGCGTCTCGAAGCTCCTGGTAGGCCTCGTCGGAAAGCGTCATCTGTGGCGCGACCGTGACCGAGTCACCGGTGTGCACACCCATTGGATCGAGGTTCTCGATCGAACAGACGACGACGACGTTGTCCGCGCGATCCCGCATCAGCTCGAGCTCGAACTCGTCCCAGCCGCGAACCGACTCCTCCACGAGGACCTGGCCGATCGGCGACTCCCAGAGCCCACGCTCCACCTGGTACTCGAGCATGGCGCGATCCTCCGCGAAGCCGCCGCCGTGTCCGCCGAGGGTGAACGCGGGCCGCACGACCGCCGGCAACGGGACGCCCTCGAGCTCGGCGAGCGTCGTGACGACGCGCGAGGCCGGCACGTCCAGGCCGCAGCTACGAACGGCTCGTCGGAACTCCTCGCGGTCCTCCGCCCGCCGGATGACGTCGACGGTTGCGCCGATCAGCTCGACACCGAGGTCCTCGAGCACCCCGCTCTCCGACAGCGCGACGGCGAGGTTGAGCGCCGTCTGCCCGCCCAGCGTGGGCAACAAGGCGTCCGGGCGCTCCCGTGCGAGGACGGACGCGACGCTCTCGAGATCGAGCGGTTCGATGTACGTGCGATCGGCGAATCCGGGATCCGTCATGATCGTCGCCGGGTTCGAGTTGACGACGATCGTCCGGTAGCCCTCCTCCCGCAGTACCTTGAGGGCCTGGCACCCCGCGTAGTCGAACTCGCAGGCCTGGCCGATGACGATGGGCCCGGAGCCGATCACGCAGATCGACTCGAGGTCGCGGCGCGCTGGCACTACCTTCGCACCTCCTCGACCCAGGTCTCGAGGATCGGCCACGCGTCGTGCGGCCCGGGGCCCGCCTCCGGATGGAACTGCACCGAGCGCGCGCGCAAGTTCGGGAAGTCGAAGCCCTCGACGGTCCCGTCGTAGAGTGAGACGTACGTCGCTTCGGTTGCCTCGGACGGCTTGACCGCGAAGCCGTGATTCTGGCTCGTGATCAGGACTCGACCGGTCCGCCGCTCGAATACCGGATGGTTGGCGCCGCGGTGGCCGAACGGGAGCTTGAACGTCGCGTGCCCGGCGGCCAGGCCGAGAAGCTGGTGTCCGAGGCAGATCCCGAGCACCGGGACGCGTCCGAGCAAGCCTCGGACGGCGTCGATCTCCGCGCGGAGCGGCTCCGGATCGCCGGGCCCGTTCGAAAGGACGACGCCGTCGTACGCAGCGAGCGCGTCGGGCTCGGCGGTGTGCGGAAACACGGTGACTGCGGCGCCGGCCCGCGCGAGCCGACGCAGGATCGAGCGCTTCGTGCCGTAGTCGACGACCGCGATGCGAGGAGAGCCCACCTCGGCGAACACGTACGGCTCCTTGGCGGAGACCTGCGCGACCAGCGCCTGGCCCTCCATCAAGGGCTGTGCGCGAACGTGCTCGACGGCCTCCGTCGCAGACAGCTCTTCACCGTCGGCCACTGCTGCGGCACGCATCGCCCCGCCTTCGCGCAGACGCAGGACGAGCGCACGCGTGTCGATCTCGTCAAGGCCGACGAGCCCGTGCGCCACGAGCCATCCGGCCCAGTCCCGGCCGCCGAGCTGCCGCATGAGCACCGCCTTCGCGTGCGGTCGCGACGACTCGCCGCGCTCGTCGGCGACGCCGTAGTTGCCGACCATCGGCGCGGTGAAGCAGACGAGTTGCTCCGCGTAGCTCGGGTCGGTGACGGTCTCCTGGTACCCGGTCATCCCGGTCGTGAACACGGCTTCGCCGAACGCGACGCCGGGCGCGCCGACGGAACGTCCGGGATAGACCGTGCCGTCGTCGAGCACGAGGAACCCCGTCGTCCGGCTCACGGACGCCGCACCTTCGACTTCGTGGCTCTGAGCCACGAAATGTGCTCCCCTGACGCCGTCACGCGGCGAAGACCTCGCGTCCGTTCGCGATCGTCCGGACAACCCGGCCGCGCAGCGTCGTGCCGAGGAGCCACGAGTTCGCGGAGAGGGAGCGGAAGCCCTCCTCGGTCACGATCCACTCGGCGTCGAGGTCGAGGACGACGAGGTTGGCCCGCGCACCGACCTCTATCTTCGGCTCGTCGAGACCGAACACGCATGCGGGCCCCGACGACATACGCTCGAGCAACGTCTCGAGCGAGAGCTCACCGGGAAGGACGAGATGCGTATAGAGCGCCGCGAACGCCGTCTCGAGCCCGGTGACCCCGCACGGAGCCTCCTCGAATGGGACGTCCTTCTCGTGGCGCGCGTGCGGCGCATGATCGGTCGCGATGCATGAGATCGCTCCCCTCCGGAGGCCATCACGCAACGCTGCGCGATCGCGCTCCGACCGAAGGGGTGGGTTCATCTTCACGTTCGGATCGAGCGAGCGCACTGCGTCGTCGGTGAGCACGAGATGGTGCGGAGTCACTTCGCCCGTTGCCGTCGCACCGTTGGCCAGAGCCACGTCGAGCGCGGCCAGCGACTCGCGAGCGGACAGGTGCATCAGGTGGATGGGCCGTCCTTCGACCGCAGCGAGCGAGAGATCGCGCTCCACCATGACGCTCTCCGCGGTCGAGGGGTAGGCGCCAAGGCCGAGCTCGGCCGACACCACGCCTTCGTGCGCGTGGCCGCCTCGCGAGAGCGTCGGGTCCTCGCAGTGCAGCGCGAGCGGTCGCCGGGTGAGGGCGCTGTACTGAAGCGCGCGGCGCAGCAGCCCGGCCGACTCCACGGGTCGCCCGTCGTCGGTGAACGCGACCGCTCCGGCCGACGCGAGCTCCACCATCTCGGTCAGCTCCTCACCGCGCTGACCCGTGCTGATGGCCGCCATGAAGCCCGTGGGGACGATCGCCTCTTCGCGCGCTCGCTCGACGAGAGCGCCCAGCACCGACGCCGAATCGACGACCGGATCGGTGTTCGGCATCGCGACGATCGCGCAGAATCCGCCCGCCGCCGCGGCCTCCGTCCCCGAGCGCAGCGTTTCCTCGTCCTCGCGTCCGGGCGTGCGGAGATGCACGTGAGGATCGACGAACGCCGGAGCGATGGCGGCTGCGCGTGCGTCTCCGGGCTCGATCCCGGTGATGACGCCGTCCGTGATCGCGATGCGCAGCGATTCGTCGATACCTTGCTTCGGCGCGATGACCCGCCCCTCGAGTGCGAGCGAGTCGGCGGTTCCGTTGCGGCTCGCGAGGATCACACCATCTCCGGGGCGGCGGTGAGCGACGGGGGAACCTCCCGGTTTCCCCGGGCCCCGTCTCCTGGCCCGCTGCCGCGGACAGGTCGCTGCGCGACCAGGTCGTAGAGCACGGCCATCCGCACGACGAGTCCTGCTCGGACCTGATCCGAGACGAGAGCGGCTGCGGAGTCTGCGACGCGCGGGTCGATCTCCACCCCCCGATTCATCGGCCCCGGGTGCATCACCACCTGGCCCGTGCGCACGCGCTCGGGGGTGATCGCGTAGAGCGCGCTGTATTCCCGGAGCGAGGGCACGAAGGCCTCTCCCGGTCGCATGCGCTCGGCCTGCATACGCAGCGCGTAGATCACGTCCGCCGCGTCGATCGCGGCGATGTCCGTCGACACGTCACACCCGAGCGCCTCGATCCCGCGCGGCAGGAGCGTCGGTGGTGCGACGAGCAGCGAGTGCGCGCCGACGAGGCCGAGCGCCTGGACGAGCGAGCGCGCGACTCGCGAGTGGAGAACGTCGCCGACGATCGCCACGGTGAGCCCTTCGAGCCGCCCGAGCGCCTCGCGCATCGCGTAGAGGTCGAGCAGCGCCTGCGTCGGATGCTGGTGCTTCCCGTCACCGGCGTTGACGACGTGTGCATCCGTGTACCGAGCGACGAGCGCCGGCGCGCCGATCGCCGGATGGCGGACGACGATGACATCCGGGTCGTAGGCGGCAAGCGTGAGAGCCGTGTCCTTGAGCGACTCGCCCTTGTCCACCGAAGAGCCGGCCGAGCGAACCGACATCGTGTCGGCCGAAAGTCGCTTCGCCGCGAGCTCGAAGCTGGAGAGCGTTCTCGTCGACGACTCGTAGAAGAGATTGACGACGGTTCTCCCTCGCAGGGTCGGGAGCTTCTTCACCTCGCGGTCGAGCGTCGCCGCGAGCGAGCGAGCGGTGTCGAGGATGCGCTCGACGTCGCCACGATCGAGGTCAGGGATCGAGAGGAGGTGACGACGGTCCGACACGGGAAGGCGAAGCTCAGACATGGCCGCCGTCCTCGCTACCGGCCACGAGGAGCACGCCGTCGCGCTCGTCGACCTCGACGAGCTCGACCTGGACCCGCTCGCCACGGCCCGTCGGAAGGTTCTTTCCGACGTAGTCGGGGCGAATCGGAAGCTCTCGATGACCTCGATCGACCAGCACGGCGAGTTGTACACGCGCGGGCCGTCCGAACTCCATCAACGCATCGATCGCCGCGCGAATCGTGCGGCCCGTGTAGAGCACGTCGTCGACGAGCACGATCGTCATCCCTTCGATCGGGAACGAGATGCTCGTCGCCTGAACCAGCGGCTGCCGATCCGGTGCCCTTCCCCCATCACGGACGTGCACGTCGTCGCGGTGGAAGGTGATGTCGAGTGCGCCGACGGGGAGCGCGACGCCGCTTCGTTCCTCGACCAGGTGCCGCAGTCGCGACGCGAGCGGTGCGCCACGGGTCTGAATCCCGACGAGCGCGACGCGCGCGAGACCGGGACCGTCCGGCTCTTCGTTCCGCTCGATCAGCTCGTGCGCGATGCGAGCCAGGGACTTCGCGATCGCGTCGGCGTCGAGAAGCCGCTTCGCCGAGGCGTGATCTGGGACGTGTGTCGTCAAGCTCACTCCTTTCCGGCCTCACTGGACCGGTCTTAAAGGACGATCCCCAGTCTAGCCCGAGAGGCGGCTACCCCTTCTCCTCCTCCTCCTCGTCCTCGATCTCGGTGAGCGCCTCGATCGCATCTCTGGCGTCCTCGACGTCGGACTCGGCGACGAGCACGTTGAGCGGCGGGTCGTCGAGCGCGTCCGCGTCGTGCTCGTCGACCGCCTCGAGCCGGGATTCGATCCCGGCGACCAGGAGGAGCTCCTGGATCTGCTCTCCTTCGGCGACGTCGCCGGCGATCGTGAGATGAACGAGCCGTGTCAAGTCTCTGCGGACCCTACAGCAGCTCGGCCCGTCCGGGCACCCGCGCGCACGAGCTCCGGCGCACCGCGCTCCGGAAAGGGGATGCCGACGACGTCGAAGTCGCGTGGCACCACGGTTGCGGGGAAGAGTTCGCGCGCCTCCTCGACGACCTGGTGACCGAAGTAGCGGGTCGACAGGTGCGTGAGCGCGAGCATCCGCACCCCTCCCTCGCGGGCGACGAGCGCGGCCTCGCCGGCCGTGGAGTGGAGCGTCTCGCGTGCCCGCTCGAGCTCGTCCGAGAGGAACGTCGCCTCGTGGACGAGGACGTCGGCGCCGGCCGAAGCTTCGACGACCGACGCCGTCGGCCGTGTGTCTCCGCTCAGGACGAGCTTCCGTCCCGGGCGTGCGGGCCCGAGAACCTGGGCGGGCGACACTTCCTGACCGCCCACCAGGACCACGCGTTCGCCACGCTGGAGGCGTCCGCGCTCGGGACCGTCGGGAACGCCGAGCGCCGCGGCCGTCTCGACGTCGAAACGACCGGGACGCTCGTCCTCGACGATTGCGTAGCCGATCGCGGAGACGCCGTGTTCGACCGGGAAGGTCTCTATGCGATAGCCGCCGCGCTCGAGGACCGCGTCGGTTTCGAGCTCCGTCGGCTCGACGGAGTACGAGAGCCGGCCGACGATGCGTTGCAGCCCGGAAAGCAGGTCTCGCAAACCGCGCGGTCCGTAGACGCGGAGCGGCAGGTCTCGCCCGCGCAAGGAGAACGTCTTGAGCATCCCGGGAAGGCCGAGGTAGTGGTCGGCGTGGAAGTGCGTGAGGTAGATCTCCTCGAGTTCGATCAGGCCGATGCTCGAGCGTAGAAGCTGGCGCTGAGTCCCCTCGGCGCAGTCGAACAGCAACCTGTCCCCGCCCCTGCGCACAAGGGTGGCTGACAGTGCGCGCTTCGCGGTCGGCATGGAGCCGGACGTCCCGAGAAAGACGACGTCGAGCTCCACGGCGGCCGATTCTAGTCGTGCACTCCGCTCGGCCCGCCCGGCGGAATCCCGCCAGGTCGCGTCAGACGCGATCGAAAACGAGGTCCGTGTAGACCATCTCGCCCTTGAACTTCTTCGCAGCCGGATCCCAGGGGAAGAAGATCGCGTTCCGCCACTCGAGCCGCCGGCCGCTCGGCTCGTGTTCGAGCCACTTGGCCTCGTGCGTCGCGGTGACGCGTGCCTCTTCGCAGACGCCCTGCGGGCCGATCACGATGTACTCGAGGTCGAAACGGATGTCGGGGAATGCGGTCAGGAGCTCCGTGTAGAAGCGTGCCGCTCCCTCGTGCCCTTCCCAGCGCGCGCCGCTGCCCATCACCTCGTACACACAATCCTCGGTCAGCGTCGAGATCAGGCCAGGAAGGTCCCGGTTGTCCTCGGCGATCGAGTGGGTCTTCCAGAGCTCGCGGATCTCCGTGTACTCGTCGACGTCGACGGGCCGCCGCAGCAGCTCCAGGATCCGGTCCGACGCCATGCCGCGGTTTCTATCACCAGCTCCTACCGCCCGCCCGCGACCGGCGTGCTCAGGGAAGGAGAAGCCGCTGTCCAGGGACGATCGTGGCTCCTTCGAGTCCGTTTCCACTCTGGAGCTTCCACACCCCCTCGCGCGGATCGCCGCCGTAGCTCTCCACCGCGATCGACCACAGAGTCTCGCCCTGCCGGACGACGTGGTGGCGCGGTTGGGGGCCGGCGCCGGTGTCGCGCGCGAGCACGGCCCACAAGACCACTGCTACGAGCACCACGATGACGATGCGACCGAACACGTGTTCGCAGTATGAGCGAACACCTGTTCGATTGTCAAGAGCGGCGGCTCAGAACGGCGTGTTGGACGACGAGCGTCCGGCGGGTGGGGTTCGCCTCGGCCGCGAGCTCCACCGACACCTCCACCGAGCCGCGCGCGCGAAAGGGAGCCCGCACGGCGACGCTCGCCGGGCGCAGCCCTTTGATCTGGGCGGCGCGACAACGGGGGCGAGTCTCGACGAGGAACACGCCGAAGAGGGAGCGCACACACACGAGCGCGCGGGCGTCCTCACCCGCAGCGATGCGCGCGGTCACGGCCGAGGCGAGCGCCCCGACGGCCACGGCCGCCCCCACGACCTCGGCGCCGGGCGTCCACTCGACCACTGCTCCGGCGCACCCGCTCCGTATCTCGGCGATCGCGGCCTGCACGGCGGCGGCGGCGGGCCTGGCGGAGCCGTCCGCCCTGCGCAGTCCCGCTTGGAAGCCCGTTCGCAGGCCGTCGTCCCGGAACCCGAAGAAGCTGACCTCGGCGACGTCGGGGTCGCAGGCTGCCTGGCGAATCAATCTGCCGTAGATGGAGGCCTGAGTCACCTCGTCGGTCACCGGGACGTTCTCGCGACCGTGGTAGCCCGGGCGCCCCGAGGTGTCGACCTGCCAGCCGACCTCGTCGAGATGAAGGCGCAAGCCGTCGACCGTGGTGGGCTGCCTGGTCTCGTGAAACGCGTCCCAGAGCGCCTGCCTGATCCGATCGAGGTTGACGAATCCGGCGTTCGGCCACGCGTACCCGCGCTCGAGTGGATCGGTCGCCTCGTTCGGGTACGGGTGGAAGCTGAAGGCATCCATGAGCGGGCGCGTGCGACCGCTCTTGCGGTACCAGGTTCCCAGCGCTCGCAAGAAGCGAACAGGCGAGGTCGAGATGTTGTTCTTCGCGGCCGGACGATCGTTGCCGCGCGGCGAGAGACCGACTCCGACGACGGAGATGCTCGGGTCGACGGCCTTCAACGTGTCGTACGCGGCCGCGAGGTACGGCCCGAACGCCGAAGCCGAGGCATTGGCCCCCGCTGCGTCGAACTGCGGACGCCAGAACGCCGGCTGATTCGGCTCGTTCCCGATGACGAACTGCTTCACCTGCGGGTAGATCGAGGCGAGGACGCCGACGTACGACGCGAACACCGACGGTGACCCCAGGCCGGCCTCGATCTCCTTCGGTGGGTACGGGTAGACGGCCAGGACGACGCGCAGACCGGAGGCCGTGGCGTTCTCGATCACACGGTCGAGAAGCTCCTTGTCCTGGATGACGACGGACTGGCTCGGGACGAAGCGGACCCCGATGACCGTCTGGCGGAGGCCGAGGCTCGTCATGTCCATGTACATGGCCAGCCCACCGTCCTCGGAGTGCTTCGCCGAGTCGTCGTTGGCCCCGACGTCGGCAGCCCCGGCGACGGACGCTCCCGCGAGAAGCGCGATGGTGAGAGAGGTGGCCGCAGCGAGGAGTCTCATCGATCGTCCTGGGCGGGCTCCCCTCTGCCCGTAGCGGGTCGGAGCCTAGAGTCGCGCGAGCAGCGCGTCAAGGAGATAGCCGGCCCCGAAGCGCACGGGGTCGTCCGCGGGCAGGCCGGTATCCGCAGCGACCGCCGCGATCTCGGCACGCGCGTCCTCGTCTCTCCGAAGATCCGCCGTGTTCAGCGCGATGCATGCCACCCGCGCCTTCCGAGCGGGCAGCGCGATCCGCTCGTGGAGCTCGACGAGCTCGGAGAGCGCCGGAATCGGGTGCCCCGGGCATCCCTCGATCTCCGTTGCTCGAGCCCGATGGCAGAGGACGAACGCGTGCGGCACCGACCCGTGTATCAGGCCGAGCGTCACCCCGGAGTACAGCGGATGGACGATCGAGCCCTGCCCTTCGACGAACAAGAGCTTCCCGCCGCGCCGAGCGCCCTCGACGACGAGCTTCTCCGCCGCGCCTGCGAGGAAGTCCGCGACGACCGCGTCGACGGCTATCCCCCACCCGGCGATCACGATTCCGGTCTGCCCCGTGGGCACGAAGACCGACTCGAGGCCACGCCGCCGCGCTTCGAGATCCAGCTCCACGGCGACCGTCTTCTTCCCGATCGCGCAGTCGGACCCGACCGTCAGCACGATCTTCGCGTCGACCCGGAGGTTCGCACCCGTCGGGACGTTCAGGCCTGCCGGAGGCTTGCGGAGATCGCGCAGCTCGACCCCATGCCGGCGAGCGAGCTCGCTCAGCTCGGGGTCGTCGGAGATGAACTCGTGCAGCCCGCTCTCGACGTCGAGTCCGGCGGCGATGGCGCTCTTCAGGAGCTCGCGCCAAGCGGGCGGGAACCGGCCGCCCTGGGTCGCGACGCCCACGACTGCGACCGTTGGCTCGAACGAAAGTGCCTCGGCCACCGTTCCGACGATGGGAATGGCCTCGTACGACTCGCCCGCGCGGGCGGAGTCGAGGATCGCGACCACCGGGTCGGGGCCGTAGCGAACAATTCCACGCATGGTCTTCCCGTAGTGCGGATCGTGCGAGAACCCCTCGCCGAGAATCAGGATGCGCCGCGCGTCGCTCACGCCGGCGCGACGCCGAGCCCCGGTGAGAGCGACGGCACCTGCACACCGTCCACGAGTTCGACGCCGGGGCAGGGATCTTCGCGCAAGAGAAGGTTGCCGTCGAGGTCGACGTGGTCGCAGAGCGGCGCGACGCAGCAGCCGGCGGCGATCCCGAGGCCGGACTCGAGCATGCACCCGAGCATCACCCCCATGCGCAGCGCCCTCGCGGCCTGTGTCATACGGATCGCCTCTCGAATCCCGCCCGACTTCGCCAGCTTGATGTTGATGCCATGGGCGATCTCCGCGCAGGCGACGACGTCGGCGAGGGTGTGACAGTCCTCGTCCACGTAGACCGGGATCTGCGAGCGAGCCCTCAGCTCGCGGCCTCCCTCGTCACCGGCCCTCAACGGCTGCTCGCAGTACTCGACGCCGAGCTCTGCGAGCTGCGCGAGGTTCTCGAGTGCTTCCTCGAGCGACCACCATTCGTTCACGTCGACCATGAGCGGCAGATCCGTCGCACCGCGTACCGCGCGGACACGGTCGACGTCGAGACCGTCTCCGCCCCCCAGCTTGAGCTTGAGGCGGCGATACGACGTCGCCGCCGTCTCCGCCCGACGAGCCATGTCGTCCGGATCGCCGAGCCAGACGGTCCACGATGTCGGCGGACCGGAGCGAGGCATTCCCAGAAGCCGGCCCACCGGCATGCCGAGCAGCTTGCCCTGCAGGTCGTGGAGCGCGGCGTCGATCGCGGCCTTCGCGGCCTGCTCCCCCGGGATCGCCGCGAGCCGCTCGCCGATGTCCTCGAGTGCGAAGGGGTCGTCACCGACGACCTCTGCGTGCTCCTCGACGAATCTCCGGGCCGACTTCGCAGATTCCCCGTAGCGCTCGACCGGGGCTCCTTCTCCGAAACCCGTCACGCCCTCGTGGCTCAGGGCCACATGGACGACGTCGGCGAAATCCGTCACCTCGCGCGAGATGACGAACGTCTCTGCGAGCTCGAGGCGAACGACGCGGGCGATGACCTCCACGGACCTGAATCTATCGGTGCGTCACGGACTGGAGACCGAGACGACGTACGCGACGACGTCGGCCTCGTCGGAACCCGACACGAGGCCGGCCGGCATGACGCCGCGGCCTTGTCGAACGACGGCGGTCGCAGTGGCGGCTTCGATCCCGGTGCCGACGAGGCGCGGTCCGACCTCGCCGCCCGATCCTCCCGATCCGTGACAACCCGCGCACTCGCGCACGAAGACGGTCTCGCCGCGGTCGATGTCTCCGCCGGACGCGGTGGCGCCCGCGGGCGCCGAGGGAGCGAAGATCTCCGCCTGCGCGAGTGCGAACGTGCACGCGACGACCGCGCCGCCGGCGAGGATCGGTCGCCAGCCCCGGCGCATCAGAAGCCGAACCTGACCGTCGTGAAGTACCAGAGGCTCGAGGTCACCCAGAGGACGCCGAGCAGCGAGGCGAGTGTGAGGCCGGCGGTCGGCAGCGCCCATGCGGGGAGCGTCCGGTCGCGGACGACGAGCACTTTCGCCACGAACATGCCGTAGAGGAACGTGCCGACGAGGGAGTGGACAGCCACCCTCGCGTCCGGCGTCTGGAAGCCGAGGATCGTCACGCAGTGGAAGAACACGGGCAGCGTGCAGAGGAAGGCGATCCTGC
The DNA here is from genome assembly GCA_035457765.1 of Gaiellaceae bacterium. Lineage (GTDB taxonomy): Bacteria > Actinomycetota > Thermoleophilia > Gaiellales > Gaiellaceae > GMQP-bins7. The sequence goes on along the minus strand of DATIBA010000055.1, from coordinate 19,210 downwards.
CCGACCAGCGGTGCACGCGCGCGACGGCGGGCCCACGCTCGGGCAGGAAGTGGAGCCGGCCGTAGATGCGCGCCGCCGTCGTCACCTGGACGAACGCGAGCACGAACGCGGCCGTGGCGAACCAGGCCTTCGCCGCGATCGGCGACGAGAACACCGTCGTGACGAGATCGGTGTACGTCTCCGCGACGTCTGCCAGGACCACTTGCCGGAGCCTATGAGATTCGTGGCCCTGAGCCACGAGTGAGCAGCGCTACACTGGGCGTCCCGAGCGCCCGTAGCTCAGGGGATAGAGCGCGCGCCTCCGGAGCGCGAGGTCGCAGGTTCGATTCCTGCCGGGCGCATGGAAAGGCGAGTCTCGCGAGACCCGCGGAAGGTCATTTCGAGGTCCGGTGCGCGCAGGACCGAGGATTCGGGACGCGGATCTGCGCACGAACGCGTCGTTCCGGGTAACGGGAGGAACAAGAACCGGCGCTGGTCAGGCGGACGCGCTGCCACGCCAGGCTGGGCGGAGGATCGGCGAGTCCTTCCTGAACCCCCAGATGGCGCAGTAGATCCCGAGGAACGCCTCCCAGATGAACTCCGGGACGACCAGGAGGCTCACCACGCCGGTTTGCTCCCACCAGTCGAAGAGCACGCCGAAGTTCCCGAACAGGAGGAGTGGCCCTCCGATCAGTCCGAACCAGGCCATAGGTCGTGGAACGAGTCCGGACCTGTACATCAGGTAGCCGAGGATCAGCCCGTTGCCCCACGGGACGATGAGTCCGGGGCCAAACAGGAACGTCCAGTCCTTGAGCGCGGCGAGCGTGAAGGCAGCTTCATCGGCGCCGGGAAGATCGTGCCGCAGGCCCACGACTCCGAGCACGAAGATGATCCCCGCCGCAATGAAGACGCACTCGATGATTCGGGCAGCGACGTACCCAATGGCGAGAGCCTCGTTCTGACGCCTCGCGATCGGGTAGAGGACGACGGCCGTTCCGACGTTCGCGATGATGAGCAGCAGCTCCAGAAAGGCTCCCAGATAGATCTGGTTGTCCTTCCCGCCACCGGAGATGTATCCGGCTGGATCGTCGAGAACGGGCTGGAAGAGCGCGAGCGCACCGATCGACGTGATGAACGTGATGATGAACAGCACTCCGAATATGCGGCCATGCCTCTGGTCGTCGGCCATGCCGAAGCTCCTCCTCTAGTCGCACGCCGAGTAGGCGGGCGAAATTACAGCGCGGCGGCCACCATTTCCACTAGCCGAACGGCGGGTTCCACTTTCAACAACGCATGGTGGGACGAGAGTGAGCGGCCCTCGCTTACACAATCGACGTGTCGTAGAAAGGATCGCTGGTGCCACTCACGACCATCCGATGAGATTTCGGATGCGCGTCCCTGAGGAATCCCTGCTCGAAGAAGGGACGGTCGATGAGATCCGCGAGCGGAAGGAGGAACGTGTCCGGGAAGCACGCGTCGACGCTGGCGGAGCGGACCGCGACTGGGAGGAGGTCCCCGAGACCGTCCTCGTTCGTCGCTTCGGATGGTGGGTGCATGCTGACGACGACCGCGTGTTCCGCCGTTATCGCGGGGAGACATTCGGTGCGCGTTCGGGAGCGTCCTGTGGCATGAGACGAACGCGCGATTTTCAGGGTTTCTAACCTTTCGGGCGCATGACTCGATCGGTCCACCCCTACGGTCCGCACCCGAGCCAGGTCGGAGAGCTCTTCCTGCCGATGAATGAGGGCCCGCATCCCGTGGCTGTCGTCCTCCACGGCGGATACTGGCGTTCGCGGTACGACCGCTCGCTGATGACCGAGCTGTGCCTCGACCTGGCGACCCACGGTTGTGCCGCGTGGAACCTCGAGTACCGGCGCGTCGGCGGCGGAGGCGGGTGGCCGACGACGTTCGAGGACGTGGCCACGGGCGTCGACGCCCTCGCCGAGCTCGAAGCGCAGCTCGATCTCGAGCAAATCGTCTCGGTCGGACACTCCGCCGGAGGCCACCTCGCGCTCTGGCTCGCCGGGCGTGGAGGTCTCCCCGCCGGGGCGCCGGGAGCCGACCCCCGCGTTCGCGTGCGGGCCGCGGTGTCACAAGCGGGTGTGATCGATCTTCGTCTCGCGGCGCAGCTCAGCCCGTCGGCCCAGCCCACGCGAGCGTTCCTGGGCGATCCCGAGAAGCACCCCGAGCGCTACGAGCTCGGATCACCTCGCGAGCGGCTTCCGCTCGGAGTCCCGCAGCTCGTCATCCACGGGGATCACGACACCACTGTCTCGGTGCGCATCGCCACGAGCTACGCCGCAGCAGCACGCGAGGCCGGCGATCCGTGCGAGCTCGTCCTCCTGAGCGGAACGGGCCACTTCGAGCACATCGACGCGCGTGCTCCGGCGTGGCACGTCGCACGCGACTGGCTCGACGCCTACACGAGCGCAGACCGCAACTGAGCCACGAAGCTCTCGAGGGCGGCCGTGCCGTCCTCGGCCGCGAGGAGTGCAGCCGAGCCGACGACCACGCCGTCGGCGAGCTCGGCTGCCGCGGCAGCCTGCGCCGGCGTCGAGATTCCGAAGCCCGCATAGAGCGGCACGTCCGTTAGCCGACGCGTTCGCTCGACGAGCGGCGCGAGCGCGGGTGAGAGCTCCGATCTGGCACCGGTCGTGCCCGCCACCGTGACGAGGTAGAGCCAGCCGTCCGTGCTCCTGGCTGCGAGCGCGATCCGCTCGTCGGTCGACGTCGGGGCGACGAGCTGGACGCGCTCGAGCTCGGGCCGCTCGTCGATCGGCAGGTCGGCGACGATGAGCGAGGTCGCCCCGGCAGCGCCCGCGTCACTCGCGAAGCGCTCCCACCCGTACGCCTCGAGGAGTGACGAGTACGTCATCGGGACGAGCGGGACGTCGACCTTCTCGCGGGTCGCCGAGAGGCACTCGAGGCATGCTTGCGTGCGCATTCCGGCTGCGAGCGCCCGCTCGGCGGCGCGCCGGATGACGGGGCCGTCCGCGAGCGGGTCGGAGAACGGGAATCCGAGCTCGACGACGTCCGCTCCCCCGGAAACGGCCGCTGCCGCGAGATCGGGCGCGTCCCGCCCCGACATGAGGTAGACGACGAGAGTCTTTCTCAGCGTGCGAGCACCTCGGCGAGATCCTTGTCTCCGCGACCGGAGAGCCCGACGAGGACGAGCTGGGCGTCGAGGTCGAGCGCGCGCGCGAGCGCGTGCGCAGGCTCGAGGGCCGGGAGTATCCCCTCCGTCTCCGCGAGTCGGTGAAACGCGGCGAGTGCCTCGTCGTCGGTCGCGGTGAGGTAGCTGGCGCGGCCGGAGTCCCGAAGCGACGCGTGCTCCGGCCCGACTCCGGGGTAGTCGAGGCCGGCCGAGATCGAATGCGCGTCGAGTATCTGCCCGTCCTCGTCGGCGAGGACCGACGAGCGTGCCCCGTGGAGGACCGCGGGCCGCCCAGAGGAGAGGCTCGCAGCACCTGCGGCCTCGACCCCGACGATCTGCACGTCGTCGTCCTCGAGAAACCCGGCGAAGAGACCGATTGCATTCGATCCTCCACCGACGCAGGCGACGATCGCGTCCGGGAGTCGTCCCTCGAGCGCGAGGACCTGGTGTCGTGCCTCACGTCCGATCACGGACTGCAACTCGCGCACGATCGCCGGATAGGGGTGCGGGCCCACGCAAGAGCCGATGAGGTAGTACGTCGTCTCGACGTTCGCTATCCAGTCCCGGATCGACTCGCTCGTCGCCTCCTTCAGCGTCCTCGTCCCGAACTCGACCGCTCGCACCTCGGCGCCGAGCAGACGCATCCGCTCGACATTCGGATGCTGCCGGCGCATGTCCTCGGAGCCCATGTAGACGACACACTCGAGCCCGAACTTCGCGCAGACCGTCGCAGTTGCGACGCCGTGCTGCCCCGCCCCGGTCTCGGCGACGATTCGCCTCTTGCCGAGGCGTGTCGCGAGCAGGATCTGCCCGAGCGCATTGTTGATCTTGTGCGCCCCCGTATGGCACAGGTCCTCGCGCTTGAGAAGGATGCGCTTGCCGTCCGGGGCGAACCGCTCCGCCGTGTAGAGCGGGGTCGGACGCCCGACGTAACGCTCGCCGAGACGGGCGAGCTCGGCCCGGAAAGAGGCATCGGCGACCGCCTCGTCCCACCCGCGCTCGAGCTCGTCGAGCGCGGGGACGAGAGTCTCAGGGACGTAGCGGCCGCCGTACGCACCGTACAGCCCCGCTCTCATCGCGCGGCCTCGACGTAGGCGCGCACGAGATCGTGGTCCTTCACTCCCGGCTCGCGCTCGAGGCCCGAGCTCGCGTCGACCGCCCAGGGTCGCACGGCGGCGATCGCCTCCCTCACGTTCTCGGGGCCGAGGCGACCGGCCAGCATGATGCGACCTTCCACCGCGCGAGCGCGCTCGAGGTGCGTCGAGTCGTCCTCTCCCCATGGGAGATCCACGACCTGCGCAACCTGCCGTCCCTCGCGAAGCAGGACGGCATCGCGCCCGCGCACCTTTCCGAACTCCGCGGAATAGACCTGTACGAGATCGGCGTCGTGCTCGTCCGGCTCGCCCACGACGACCGCGACCGAGAGCATGGTCTCGGGCACGGGCAGGACACGCGGGGCCCGCCGGGGGCTCGCTTCGGCGAGGACGAAACCGGCCATGTCCGCTCCTGCCTCAGCCGCGACTGCCACGTCCTCTTCTCTCGTCAACCCGCAGACCTTGACGAGCGGCCGCGCGATCAAGTCGGCGAGCTTCCTGGCGGGATTCTGCGCGCGCATGAGCGCGGAGCCGACGAGAACCGCGTCCGCGCCGGCGAGCTCCGCGGCAGCGGCGTGTGCGCGTGACTCGATCCCGCTCTCGGCGACAACGACCCGGTCGCGGGGTGCCGTCGCCACGAGCTGGAGCTGCGCCCGTCGGTCGATGCGAAACGTCGCCAGGTCGCGGGCGTTGATACCGATCACCGGAGCATCGAGCGCGATGGCCCGTCGAAGCTCGTCCTCGTCGTGCGCCTCCATGAGCGCCTCCAGGCCGAGCTCGTCGGCCACGCCCAGGAGCCGGCGAGCGGCGTCGTCGTCGAGATCGCGGAGGATCAGGAGTGCGGCGTCCGCACCCGCCTCCCGCGCCGTCCGTAGATGCTCGGCGGTCGAGAAGAAGCCCTTCGCGAGCAGCGGGACCTGCGATGCCGCCCGTGCGGCACGAAGATCCTCCCAGGAGCCTCCGAAGCGATCGTCGACGAGGATTGAGACCACTGCGGCGCCTGCGCGCTCGTAGGCGTCGGCGAGCACCGCCGTATTCGCGTCAGGACGAAGCTCACCGGCCGACGGAGAGCGCCGCTTGACCTCCGCGATGGCGGCCAGGCCGGGTCGGGCAAGCGCGTCGCGAACGCGTCCCATCAGCCGGATTGTTCCTGCGAGAACCTCACGAGGATTTCGAGTCGCTCGACCGCGCGCCCGCTGTCGATCGCCTCCGCCGCGAGGTCGATCCCGTCGACGAGGTCGTCGGCGTGTCCGGCCGCGGCGATCGCGGCCCCTGCTGTCAGCAGGACGGCATCGCGCCGTGCGCCGTGAGCTCCGGCAAGCACGTCCCGACCGATCGCGGCGTTCTCCTCGGGCGCGCCTCCGGTGAGCTCGTCGGGATCGCAGCGGTCGATGCCGAGCTCGAGCGGGTCGACCGTCCTCTCACGGACGACGCCGTCCCACACCTCGCACACGACATTGGGCCCGGCGGGAGAGAGCTCGTCGATGCCGTGTGAACCGTGCACGACGTATGCGCGCCTGGCACCGAGCACGGCGAGGACGTCAGCATATGTCCGAACGAGGTCGCGCGAGTACACGCCGAAGACTCCATCGCGCACGCCAGCCGGATTCGTGAGCGGTCCGAGCATGTTGAAGACCGTGCGCATGGCGAGCTCTCGCCTCACCGGCGCCGCATGCCGCATCGCCGGATGGTGAAGCGGCGCGAACATGAACCCGAACCCGAGTTCGTCGATCGAGCGCGCGATGCGCTCGGGCGTCTGCTCGAGCTCGAATCCGAATGCCTCCAGCACGTCGGCGGATCCCGAGGACGAGCTCACCGCGCGATTACCGTGCTTCGCGACCGCGGCTCCCGCAGCGGCCGCCACGAGGGCGGCCATCGTCGAGATGTTGAACGTCCCTCCTCCGTCGCCTCCTGTCCCGACGACGTCGACGACGTCGTCTCGCTCCGGGCGAACGGGAAGCACGTGTTCGCGCATCGCTTCGGCGCAGCCGACGATCTCGTCCACGGTCTCGCCCTTCGCACGGAGGGCGACGAGGAAACCGGCGATCTGCGCCGAGGTCGCCTCGCCCCGCATGATCTCGCCCATGATCTCGCGGGCCTCGGCACGGGGAAGATCTCGGCCGTCGAGCAGCTGCTGAAGTGCACTCTGGATCATGGCGTCGGACATGAGTGAATCAGTCGCGGGCATTCGTTCGTCGATCGCAGAGGTCAGAGAAGCTCTGCGAGAGCCGTGACGAGGCGCTCTACGTCCTCCTCGTCGTTGTACGGACCGATCGAGACGCGCAGGAGAGGGTGTTCCCTCCAGTCGTAGACCGGCACCTCGACTCGGTGCTCCTCCCACAGGCGTCGCCACAGCCTCGCCGGGTCGACGCGTCGGGGAAGCTCCATCGCACGCATGAGGAGCGCTGGCTCGCCAACGAGGCGCTCGAGTTTCAGCTCCGCGAGGCGCGCTTCTGCATGGTCGGCCAGCGCGAGCGATGCTGCGAGGTCGAAGGTCGCGTGCAACTCGATCGCTCTTGGGACGCTGAGGTACGCGGCCGGGTCGTTCGTCCCCTGCCAACCGTGCCGCTCGCCGAAGCTCGCCTCCTCGCGATAGCCCCAGCTGATGACCAACGGCTCGATCCACTCCTGGTGCTCGCGCCGCGCCCACAGGAAGCCGGAGCCCTTGGGCGCGCAGAGCCACTTATGGCAGTTTCCGGCGTAGACGTCGGCGCCGACGGCCTCGATGTCGAGCGGGATCTGACCGGGTGCGTGGGCGCCGTCAACGATCGAGAGAACACCTGCGTTCCGCGCGGCTTCGCAGACCTCCTCCACGGGGAGCCTGAGCGCCGTCGGAGACGTGATGTGGGACACGAGAATCGCCCGCGTTCGCAAGCCGATGTGCGAGACGATCTCGTCCGGTTCACACAGGACGACGTTCGCTCGGATGAACGCGAGTGTGCGCACGATCGCTCCGTACTCGTGCTTCGTCGTCAGTATCTCCTCCTCGGGCCGGACGCGTAGCGAGCGAATGACCGCGTTCAGCGCGGCAGTCGCGTTCGGCACGAACACGAGATCTCGGGCTCGCGCGCCGACGAAGGCTGCGAGCGCTGCGCGAGCGTCGTCGATGAGACTCGGTTCGGTGCTCTCCCAGAACCACGGCCCGAGCCGTCTGGCGAGGAAATCGGTGGGCTCCCGCTCGAGCTCGCGCTGCCAGCGCTGGTACTCGTCGAAGACCGCTCTCGGGCACGCGCCGTAGCCGCCGTGGTTGAGGTAGGTCACGTCCGGGTCGAGCAGAAAGCCGTCGCGCATGTCCTACATGCCCTCCGATGCAAGGACGGGCGCGCACCAGGAGGGGTCCGGCTCCCACGCCTCCCACCCGGTCGGAAACGGCCAGGCTGCGAGAACGCGCTCGCCCTCGGCTCTGATCGCCGCAACTTCGGACTCCGTGAATCGTCCCCGGCGCACCCAGTCGAGGAGAGCGTCCTCGTCCTTCCACCTCCAAACGCCATCGGGCGTGATCCAGAGATCGAGCTCGTAGTCCTGCGTCTCGAAGGCCATTTCGTCGCGCCGGAACGGCGCCTGGAGGTTCACGTACCAGCCGGCGAAGGCCCGCTTTGGTCCGTCCCAGAAGTGCCAGATCGCGAACGCGTCACGGAAGCAGTGCGTTACGAGCAGGCCATGACCCTGCCATGCTCCGCGCGCAGCCCAGGGATGCTCCCCGTCGAAAGGCCAGCTTCCGGGCGGGAAGGCGAAGCGCGTTCCCGTCGCGAGGTACACGGCGACCCGCTCGCCGGTGTCCTCGACGACGCGGACGGGCCACTCGAGGAACGTGCGCCCGTGCCAGGTCTCGCGCCAGACCACGACGTCTCCACGCCTCCAGATCGACTCGCGCACTCGCCGCTAGTGTCTCACGGTGTCCGGCCTCCTCCGCACGTACTTCCCGGAGCTTCCGCGATCGGTGACGACCTTGCAGGTCGGCGGGCTCGTGAATGCCTTCGGTAACGGCGTCATCCTGCCGTTCCTCTTCATCTACCTCCACAACGTGCGGGGTATCGCGCTCGGCCCAGTCGGGCTCATCGTCGGGACGAATGCCGTCGTCAGCCTCGTAGCCGGGCCGCTCTTCGGATCCATGATCGACCGCGTCGGCGGCCGGAGGATGCTCGCGATCGCGCTCGGGATACTGACCGTCGGTTACGCCCTCTACCCGCTCGTCCACGAGGCCTGGCAGGGGTTCGTCGTCGCGGCGATCACCGGCATCGGCATGGGAGGGTTCTGGCCTTCCCAGTCGACGCTCATCGCGAGTCTCACTCCGACCGCGCAACGCCCTGCGGCGTTCGCCATGCAGCGCGTCGTGATGAACCTCGGGATCGGGCTGGGGGCGCTCGCCGGCGGTCTCATCGCGACCACGGACTCACCCGGCTCGTTCAGCGTCCTCTTCCTCCTCAATGCGGTGACCTTCCTCGTCTACGCGGTGGTGATGCTCGCGCTCGTGCCCTCGCCCTCGCCCGACGCCGGCGGACCCGCCCGAGGATCAGGCGGTTCCTATCGCGAGATCTTGCGCCACCGCCCGTTCGTCGCGGTGATCGGGCTCAACGCCCTCTTCATCTTCGCCGGCTTCTCCGGGTTCGAGCTCCTCCCCGTCTACGCCAAGAACGAGGCCGCAGTGACGGAGACTCAGATCGGGATCGTGTTCTTCGTCAACACCGTTGTGATCGTGCTTGCCCAGCTGCCCATCGCCCGCTTCGCCCAGGGGCGACGGCGGATGCCAACACTCTCCCTCCTCGGGCTGTTGTGGGCAGCGGCCTGGATGGTCGTACCGATCGCCGGCTCGGAGACCGCGGGCACGGCTGCGGCCATCCTCACGGCGGCGATGATCGTGTTCGCCGTGGGCGAGTGTCTGCACGGTGCCGTTCAGGCACCGCTCGTCGCGGACCTCGCGGAGCCACGACTGCTCGGCCGCTACATGGCGCTCTCGGCCCTCTCGTGGCAGGTTGGCTTCGCGCTCGGCCCCGCCATCGGAGGCTACGTGCTCGATCTCTCCCCGAACGGAGTCTGGCTCGGCGCCGCTGCTCTGTGCGTGCTCGGCGGTGCGCTCGCGCTGGTCGTCGAATCCACGCTCCCGGCACCGGCACGGCGTACACCCGTGCCGGCCCCGGCGTCGGCATGAGCTAACGCACCGAGAACCCGGAAGGCACCGCGGGTAGAATCTCGAACATGGCCCTGACGAAGGACGACCCGCTCAGTACCCGTGCCGAACCTGCCCCGCATCAGGCGCTCACGGGCCCGTGGCACGGGTCAGGTGGTCGCACGTCCGCCGCCGCTCGTCCACGAGCTCACCGCTAGCGGCCTGACCTGGGTCAACGTCGTCGCGCCGGACGTCGACACGGCCCAGACGCTCGCGGAGCGCTTCGGCTGGCATCCGCTCGACGTCGAGGACATCGTTTCCAAGAGGCAGCGTCCGAAGGTCGACGACTACGAGGACGACGGCTACCTCTTCGCCGTGCTCCATTTTCCCGTCTTCGACGAGACCGTTCAGCGCCTCAACGCTGCGGAGCTCGACATCTTCATCGGCCACGACTACGTCGTGACCGTCCCGAACCGCGAGCTCCTCCCGGTCACGCGTCTCTTCGGACGCTGCGAGGAGGACGAGCGCCTTCGCGATCACGTCTTCGCACGCGGCTCGGGGCGCCTGCTGTACGAGATCCTCGACGATCTCTTCGACTACTGCTTTCCGATCCTCGACAAGATCGCGCACAAGCTCGACGTCGTCGAGGACGAGATGTTCGAGGGCCGCTCGCACGAGGTCGTCCGCGACCTCTCGAACGTCAAGCAGGAGATCATCTCCTACCGCAAGATCATCAAGCCCGAGCGCTCCACCCTCCGCATGCTGGAGCGGCGCGTGGAGAGCTTCCTCCACGAGGAGCTCGAGCTCTACTTCGACGACATCGTCGACTCGGCCGAGCGTATCTGGGACCTCCTCGACAACTTCAAGGAGGTCGTCGAGGCGCTCGAGTCGACGAACGAGTCGGTCATCTACCACCGCCAGAACGACGTGCTGCGGCTGCTGACGGTCATCAGCGTGACGATCCTGCCGCTGACGCTCGTCACCGGGCTCTTCGGGATGAACGTCCTCTTCCCGGGAGAAGGGACGCACGAGGCGTTCTGGGTCATCGTCGGCGCCCTCGCCGTCATCGCGGCCGCCACGCTCGGGTTCTTCCGCCTGAAGCGCTGGCTCTAGGCTTTCTCGGCTCTGTAGAGCGGTTCACGGATGTCGGCGTGCCTTCGATGAGGTAGCGAGCGAGCCACTGTTTCGCCGCCGGCGCGAACTCCAAGGATCACCGGTCCGCGTAGAGGGGACGAGCTACCGTGCGTCCTCAGCCATCCAGAGGCGCCGCAACGCTCGATTGGATGGCGGAATCCGGTGCCGATGATCCGCTACGACGTGAGGGTTGGGAGCGGAGCTCCGGCTCCGCTCCCGCACCCGTTCGCGAGCTACGCCAGCGCAACGCAGAGGTCGGTGCTGGTTCCGTGCGCCTCGATGTTGGCAATCGATCCGTTGGGAGCGCGGGTGATCTCGAATCGCCCGTGAGTGAAGAGGAGAGCGGGTCCATCGGCATCAAAGCCGGCGAAGAGAATGAAGATCCCGCTGCCCAGCCCGACCTCACTACCCGAAGCGTCGATGTTGCCGGGACCCGAGATATTGAGCTCGAGCTCCTTCCCCGAGTCCAGATTCGTCAGCCGCACTTTCAACTGGCCCGTGATCAAGAGCCGCCCATCGCTGAAGAACTTGAAAATCCCCTTGGCCCTGACGATCTCGAATAGAACGTCGAACGAGCACACCGCACCGGCGGGTAGCGTGAAGTCGTCGATGGGTGGGGCCGGTTGTCTTACCGGTGGATCGGCAAGTGCAGTTGAAGACCCGGCGAGCGCGCCGACGACGATGAGTGACGCGAGGAACATTCGTGCCGCAGACATGGAACCTCCCCCAGGTTCGTAGCGGACTGATTGGCGCGGGACTCTAAGGGGTTGCGAAGCAGAAAGTCAACGGGGGCTTCGTCAAGGCGAGACTCGTAGCGACCTTCGCGACGTCCCGCATGCTCGGCGTACCTTCGGTGAGCTAGCGAACGAGCCATCGCCTCGCCGCCAGCTCGAACTTCGAGAACCCGGTCTCCAGCCTCCTTCCCCGCCGGGCCTGTCCCCGCCGCCTCGCTCGCTTGGAGAGACGGTGACGGTCGAGCGGCAGAGCGGGGCAAGGGAGCCGGTTTCGGCGTAGGAGCCGTTGATCTTCGTCAGCCTCGCTGGATCGTTTTTCGCGACCTTGAACAGCTGTCCGGAACCCGAAGTAGTCGTGCGTCGAGGGCGGGCCTCGAACGGTGAAGGTCGCCGAGACGGGAGCCACTGCGTCCCGACGACCGTTGTCGTCGCGGTCGCGGACGGCGTGTTCGGCGTCCCCGCGTTCGCGTGCAGGGCGAAGAGAGTCAGCACGACGAGAAACAATGCCGCACCGAAGACTGGATACTGCATTGCAGCTGCAAGAAGAGAGGGCCGGCCCCCGCCGCATCGGGGCCCGGCCCAGTTGCCACCGCCGTCTAGAGGAGAATTCTGAGAGCCGTCTCGGGCGGACAGCCGCGGCGCGTGAGCGCCGACGCATTGTGCAAGTCGATCTCCACGTGGGAGGCGAGGACGAGCGCAGATCCGATGTCGTATCCGGCGCGAACGAGCTCCTCGAAGCGCCACCGCAAGATCGCTTCCGCCTCCGTCTCGTCGATCAGTTCGAACTGGGCCGCAGTCATGCCGCCTCCCTCGTCTATCGTCTCGGCTACAGGGTCACAGTTGAGCGTCATCGGCTCTGCGCAGCGCCCGCTTGAGGTCCTGAGTCGCCGAACCGAAAGTCCGGGTTCGGAGGTCGGGCCTCCCTCGAACGAGTGAGGCCCTACCTCGGTCGGGTATCCACGGGCCCGTCCGGTGTCCACGAGACGCGGCACGCCGCCCACATCCCACGCTGAGCCGTCCTCGCTGCCGCCGTGGCGGCGAGCAGCCGCGCCGCGTAGCGTCCCCGGTCTCCCCCGTAGAACCACGGCGTTGCGGCACCACGACGAACCAGCTCGACGTTCACGTTGCGCCCTCCCGCATGGACGTAGCGCAGCAACCGTCCGTAGCGATCGACGCGGTCGAGCGCAGGATCTGCCTCGAGGATCCCGCGTGACCCCGGTGGGACGAGATGGATGAGCACGAGCCTCGAGGCGCCGGAGTAGCACTCCGTGCCCGACTCCGGCGCGTCGATCTGGACGAGGCGGACGCGCGCTCCCCCACGCACGACGAGCGTGTCACCGTCGATGATCCGCTCGACGGTCACCGCGGTCGTGCGAGAGTCGACACCGGCGCTCGCAGCCGTGGCGGCCAGGAGGAGGGCGACGATGGTCAGGAGCTGGACGACCCGCGAGGCCATGTCTCTCGAGGACGATGGTAGGGGAGAGTGCCGTCGACGAGGCTAGACCCGGGGCAACCGGTCCAGGTCTGCCCGTCTCGCCGCATCCCTGCGATCCACACTCCAGGCGAAGACGAGCAGCCCGCCGCACACGATGACGAGAGCGGCGCCGAGCCCGATGCGGGCCCAGATCGCATCGAAGATCACGATTCCGAGGACGCCGACGAAGAGGAGGGCGATCGCGGCGCCTGCGAGCTTCAGAGCGGAGCTCATGTCCGGGCGAGTCTAGGAGGCGCGATCGCGAGGCGCAAACAGCGCGCGGTTGGTAGAAACGCCTCATGACGAAGCCCCTCTGGGCGCCGTGGCGACTCGAGTACATCAAGTCGGCCGCCGAGCAGACGGAGTGCGTGTTCTGCGAGGAGGCCGCCGGGAACCTGGGCGAGAGCGACGCGCTCCTCGTCTCGACAGGCGAGACAGCGTTCGCCATCCTCAACAAGTACCCGTACTCGTCGGGGCACCTCATGATCGCGCCTCACCGTCATGTCGGGGCGCTCGCCGACCTAGTGCCCGAGGAGACGCTCGAAATTCACAGGCTGTCGGTCGCGTCCATGGACGTCCTCGGTCGCGTCTACGGGCCGGCGGGCTTCAACCTCGGCTGGAACGTGGGTCACGTCGCCGGAGCCGGGATCACCGATCACGTGCACCTCCACGTCGTGCCGCGCTGGTCCGGCGACACGAACTTCATGCCCGTGCTCGCGGACGTGAAGGTCCTCCCCGAGCATCTGCTCGAGACGCGGGACCGTTTGCGCGCGGCGTGGACTGACGCAGGGCGCCGCACCTCGTGAACGCCTCGGGCCTCGCCGGCGTGACCGCTTTCGCGCCCGATCGACGCCGGCCGACCAGATCGCCTAGTGGCTCGAGCCGCCCCTCGGGTTGCCGATCTTCAGCACGCCGACCTGCCCCAGATCGACGTGCGCGAACGCGTGGCTGACGAACGGGTACAGGCCCGGCTCGTCGATCTTCACGTCGAACACCGCGCCTCCGCCCGCCGGGACGCCGACGGTCTGCACGCCCTGCTGGAACTGCGTCATGTCGCCGTTCACCCAGGCGCGGTCGAAGATCGTGCCGACGACGTGGAAGTCGGTGTCGAGCGTGGGCCCTGCAGCCACGACGTAGAACCTCACCGTGTCTCCCGGATCTGCGGTTAGCGGATGCGTTACGTACTGGTTCGCGTAGCCGTTGAACGTCGTCCAGTCCGGCTGCATCGCGCGCGCCTTGGTCATGTCGAGCGACGCGGGCTCCCCGATCCCGTCGCCGCTCAGGTACCACTCGCTGGCGACGAGCACGAATTCGTGGTCGGCCTTCGGAAGCGGTGTCGCCGGGTCGACGACGATCGCGCCGTACATGCCGTTCGCGATGTGCGCGAGCACCGGCTTGGTCCCGCAGTGGTACATGTACACACCCGGGTCGTTCGCCCGGAATCGGAAGGTGAACGAGTCACCGGGGGCGACGTCGCGAAAGGCGACGTTCGGAGCGATCCGGGCCGCGTGGAAGTCGATCGAGTGCGGAATCGCACCTCCGTTCGTCAGCGTCATCTCCACGGTCTGTCCCTCGCGCACGTGCACGATCGGACCGGGTGCACCGTGCCCGTCGAAGGCCCACGTGTTGTACTTCACGCCGGGCGCGATCTCGACGACCATGTCCTTCAGGGTCATGTGCACCTTCACGACCTCGCCGGCCGGAACGGGCGACAGCGCTGCCGGCGTCGCCGGATGGGCAAGCGCGAGCTCCGCGGCGTTCTCCGCGGTCCGACCGGCGAAGCTCTCGAGCGGGAGGCTGACGGCTCCGTCCCCGAGGTGTGCGTGGCTCGTCGTGCCAGCGGCGACCTTCGCTTCGTCGCGCGCGTCATCGGCGGTCTGCACGAGAACGACTGCGACGATCGCCAGGACGCCGACCGCGATCCCGAGGAACAGCGCGAGGATCTTCGGACCGACGCTCGCGCCGGCCTGGCGCTCTCGTTGGGCGGATCCGTACTGCGGTGACGCGTGGTAGCTGGCCATGATGTCGTCCTCCTTCGATTGCCTCCCGGATTCGTCGCACCGTATTGCCCATGATCAGCGTGCGAATCCGGACGAGCCACGGAACCGTCCTGCGGCTTAGCCGCAGGGCCGCACACGACGGACTCCGCTAGAAGCCGAGTCCGATTCCCGTCGCGAGGGGTGCCGCAGAGCGAACGACGTCCCGCATCCCGATCATCCCCACCGGCCGTTCCCCTTCGACGACTGCCAGGTGGTGGATGTGGTGCTCCAGCATCAGGAGTCTGGCCGCCTCGACTGCCGTCGAAGGCGAGACGGAGATCGGTTCGGCCGTCATCCACTGACGCGCACGCCCTTCGCTCGGGTGTGCGCGGCCCGCGACCGCACGAAGCATGTCGCGCGACGTGAGGATGCCAATGAGCCGTCCGAACTCCGCGACGAGCGCCGAGCCGGTGTCGCGCGCGTACATTCGGTCCGCGACCTCGCCGAGGGTGTCTTCAGGGGCGACCACGAGTGGGTCGGGAGACATGACGTCGCCGACTCGAGTGCCTTCCGTCTCACCGAGGGCCTCTGCGACCGTCGCTTCGAGGAGTCGATCACGGCGAAGCTCGGCGAGGCCCTCATCGAGCTCCACCTCGACCCGCACTCCTGCTCCCGGGGCAGGTTCAGCCGGGCGTCCCTCACCCTCGAGACCGGCGAGGAAGGGTGTCAGGTAGCGACCGACGATCTTCGCGGGCGGCCACCAAAGAGGCTCCGCGCTCGCCTCCGACGTCTCGCCCCCGCCTCCGACGAGCTCACTACGCAGATAGCGGGGACCGGTGCCCGTCAGCAGCAGCCCGCGCAGAACGGGCTGGAAGGGTGACGGCGCTAGCTCGACTCCTGTCGCCGCCGCGATCGCTTCGGCGGCTGCCACCGCCTGCTGAGCGGCGATGCCACCCTGCTTCACGGGAAACGTCGTGATATCGCCTGCGGCATAGACGTCGGGCACTCCGGTGACTCGCCCGTGCGGGTCGACGGAGATGAAGCCCTCGAAGGTCTGCGGAATGCCACCGATCCGCGGGCCCTGCAGACGAGGAAGCGCCACGACGCGATCGGCGACGACGATTCCGCCGGCGAGGAGCAGGAGCTCGCCCTCTCGAACCTCCGCCGGATATGCCCGTGTGTGAACCGCGATCCCCCGCTCGTCCAGGAGCGCGCGAACGGCGACGCTGGCTTCGCGACCGAAGACGTGCAGTGGCTCGACCTCGGGTGTGACGAGGGCGAGCTCCGCACCGGCGATGTGCCGCGTGTCCAGCCAGGCCGCCGTCATCAACGCGAGCTCGTACGCAGGCACGCTCCAGACGGCCCCTGCGGGCACCGCGAATGCGACTCGACGTACCTCGCCGGCTTCGATCTCAGCAAGGAGCTGTTCGATCTTCGAGATGTCCGCGGGGCCGCGGAACATCATCGCGCCGTGGACAGCCGACTTCGGTAGAGCACCGCAGGCGATGAGGAGCATCGAGTACGGGACGGCACCCCCTGGGCTGGTGAAGGCGACGTGGCGAGCCGCGTCCACCGAAACCAGCTTTCCGAGCGAGAGAGTCGCGCCAGCGTCGGCCGCAAGCTTCGACAGCTCGAAGCGACGCATCTCGCCCGATGCGAACGGCTCGGCGACCGCGAGCGGCCTGTACCAGAAGTGCGGCTCGGGAGCGAGCAACTCGACGCTGACCCGCTCCCCGGCGAGCGCTCGCAGCGCGAGAGCGGCCTCGACGGCTGCCACGCCTCCGCCCGCGATGAGAGCGTGCATCGAATTGTCGCGATTCATGATCCGACCTTCATCGATCGCCGTGATCGTCTCCCGGTCGTCGCGAGGCGACCACCGCGGAAACCCGGCTCTGGAGCCTCGGGTATCTACGGATTCAAGCCTCGGGCCCGAAGACACGACGACCCGAGCGCCGTCCACGAGCACACCTGCACCTGCGAGGGGCCGCCGCTACGGCCACCTCGCGCAAGGCGCCGACGATGCGTTCCGAGCCGACTAGACGCGTACGGTGGCTTGAACCAACGGGTTCAAGGTTTCGACGTGACTACGCCTCGATGTAGGCCTTGATCGGCTGGATGACGCCGTGCTCCTCCATCCTTGCCAACACCTCAGGTGGTGGCGACGCGAGCATCGACTGCAGCTTGCTGAGATCGGAAACGTCAGCTGTGACAGCGATGTTGTTGCTCCCGTCGTGGGCAACGTAGTCGGTCACGTTGCTGCCGCTGCCCGATTCGATCGCAGCAGCGCGTTCGGCTTTGCCCCCCAGCCAACGCTCGACGTCTTCGACGGCATGGGTGATGACGACTCTGGGCATGGCGGCTCCCTTTCGCAGGTGGAGTGCGGGGACGACCCTACTACACGCAGCACGTGAGTCGAGTTGGCGGCGAAGAGGCGTCGGCGTCGGAGACCGATTCCGCACGCGGCTAAGATCCAGGGCGCGCGGACGTAGCTCAGTCGGTAGAGCACTGGCTTCCCAAGCCAGGTGTCGCGGGTTCGAGCCCCGTCGTCCGCTTCGGCTGTACCGCTCGGAATCCGGCTCTGAGACAGAGATAGCGGTACTGTCGACGCCCCTCTCTCGATCCGCTCAGGTCCGTTGAAGACCGCCTGAGTTTGGAGTTCACTTTCCCGCAACTTTCCCGCAGAGAGCGCATCCCCCGCGACGGTTTCGCTGCAACTCGTCGAGACTCGGTTCAAGCAGAACCGGCGACACGCGAGACCTCGCCGGACTCCACCAGTTCGACCGCGCCATACCTGTCGTAGATCTCGAGCATCGCCTCGAGATCCTCGGTAGTGAAGCCTCTGAACAGGTCCTCCAGGGTGACCTGATTCACAGACAGGTGGCCCTTACTGGTAAGGCTCACACGGGATTTGAACGTTGTGCCCAAGACAGCCGACTCTCGTTCCGCAGCTCGACGTGAGTCGATGCCGGCAAGTGAACGAACCGCCTCCGTAGCGACACTGAAACCCGTGGAGATCGTTCAGAGCAGACCCGGAACAACGCCGGGAGGCGTTCACGGGCCGGGGCTTCACGCCGGGGATTAGCGGGAATCCCGGCGGCAGGCCGAAGGGGTTGACGCGCCGGGTTCGAGAGCTTGTGGGGGACAACGGCGAAGCCATCGCCGCCTTCATGTTCGAGCTGATGTCCGATTCCACCGCCCGCAACGCCGACCGGATCGAGGCGGCGAAGTGGCTCGCAGACAGGGGCTTCGAAAGACCCATCCAAGGCGTCGAAGAGGAGAGCCCAACCGAGCGCTCTGCTAAAGAGGTTCTCTGATGCGGTTCGTCCTGACGTTCATCTTTGCTGTGGTGCTAGCTGGAATCGTGGTCCCCAATGCTTCGGCGCTGCGGTTTGCCGACTCCCCATGTGTTGAGCCGAACGGGCGCCAAATCCGCATCTGTCCAAACGGCGTTGTCGGAACCCCCTACGCGATCAAGCTCACCGGTGAGGGTGGTTGCGGCCCCGGTCTGCCCTACCAGTACAGGCTGCTCAACGGCGCATTGCCGCCCGGCTTGTCACTCGGAAAGGACGGCCTGCTGAGCGGCATTCCGACGCATACCGGCAGTTGGTCGTTCTGGATCGAGCTCAGCGACGAAGACCCGCCCTCGGCCTCGTGGTGTCGCCCGGCGAAGTCCGAGCGCGAGTTCACGATCCAGGTCGGCGTGCCTCCGGCGGAAGTGGGCCTGCCATACGCGCTCGGTTTACAGGCCTTCGGTGACGCACCCCATACGTGGGCGATCGTCTCAGGACAAGCTCCGCTCGGCCTGGCACTCGACCCAGCAAGGGGTGTCATCACAGGCACGCCCGAGGTTGCGGGCTCATTCCCACTGACGTTCTCGGTCGTTGACAGCAAGGGCCGAACGGCGCGCATGGAGCTCACGATCAACATCAATCCAAGACTCGAGCTCGCAACGACAACGCTCCCCGTCGCGCGAGTCGGGCGCACCTTTGGTGTGAGGGTGCGGACGACCGGCGGTGTCGGTCCAGTGACGCTCAGGGTCATCGCTGGCCGCTTCCCGGTCGGTGTCCGCTTGCTGACGAACAGCGGACGCATACGCGGAAAGCCACGTAAGGCCGGCGTCTACCGGATCACGATCGAAGGACGGGACGCTCTCGGTGTCTCCGTACGGCGGACCTTCGGCCTGACTGTCCGCAGCGCAGGGAGGTAGCTCTCGCGAGAGTAGGCCTTCTCGTGCCTCAGCCCCCGCGGACACGCGAGCGTCGCCGTCGAGAACGCTAGAGCATCCGGCGACCGCTGCCTAGACGCTTCTCGAGACATGTCCACCGAACCCCGAACGGCAAGCGCCGATGAAAGTGGCCAGGCGGCACCTCGAACTCCGTGACGCCCCGAATCTCTCTCATGTGCACCCGGCCCCTCGAGAACGGTTAGAGCGTTCGGGGTCGGCTGCCCCCTCGAGGAGAGCGCCGGACGGACCAGGGTGCGGGGCTCGGAGGGCGCGAGTCGTCATTGGCCACCGGATAGGGCCGGACGCGGGGTGAAGGACAGGCTCGGAACG
>DATIBA010000054.1:0-3143 GCA_035457765.1 Gaiellaceae bacterium | reverse complement strand
GGTCCGACACCGGGCTTCGTCTCGACCGCCCTCGTTCGCCGTCGCTTCGAGCCTCCCGCCGACTACGATCCGGTGCCGTGAGCAAGCTCAGTCAGGCGATCGCCGAGGGCGACGGGATCTCGATCCTCGTCGAGGTGGCGGACGCGGCGAGCGCGGCAGCAGCCGAGCGGCAGGGTGCCGACGGGCTCGCCGCACGAACCGGCGCGAGCGCGGTTCGCGCGTCCTCGCAGCTTCCGCTCCTCCACTTCGGGAGCATGTTCGACGCCAGCGGGGTTGCCGCGGATGCAGTGGTGATCCGCTGCGATCTCGCGATGTGGGACGAGGCGAACGCTCTTGGGCTCGAGCCGGTCGTTCGGGTGTCGGAGTCGGAAGACATCGAGCGCGCGCTCGAGCGATTCGATCCGGGGGTGTTCCTTCTCTCCGCGCCACCGGACTCCGATGACGACCCGCTCGCCCTCCTGCTCGGGCTGCTCCACGACGTTCCGGCGGGAAAGCTCGCTATCGCCGAGCTCCACGACGCGACCGCCGAGGACGTCGCCGAGCTCGAGCGCTCGGGAGTCGACGCGGTGCTCGTCGCGCCCGCAGATGTCGCGGCCCTCGTCTCCGACGATCCGCCCGACGTGTAAGGGGGCGGTTCCCCGTCTAGGCCACGATTCGCCCGGCCTCGATCCACGCGGGGGGCACGTCCCGGCGAGCCCCGGTCGCTTCCTCGAGCGGAACGTCGACGATCTCGTTTCCTCGCACGGCGACCATGCGACCCCAGCGACCGGCGGCCGCGACCCCGACGGCCTCGAGCCCGAGGCGGGTCGCCAGGAGACGGTCGCGAGCGGTCGGCGTTCCGCCGCGCTGCACGTGTCCGAGGACGGTCACCCGCGTCTCGAAGCCGGTGAGGCGTGCGAGCTCGTCGGCGACGACCCGTCCGATGCCGCCGAGGCGCTCGTATCCGTACTCGTCGAGCTCCTGGACGACGGGGGCGTCCTGCTCGCCGGAGCGCCGCGTGAGGCGGTATCCCTCGGCGACGACGACGATGGAGAAGTTCCGCCCTTGCGCGTGACGTTTCCGCACGTGATCCGCAACTTCCTCGATAGACGTCGGCACCTCGGGTACGAGGATGACGTCGGCGCCGCCGGCGATTCCCGCCGCGACGGCTATCCAGCCGGTGTTGCGTCCCATGACCTCGACGACCATGACCCGGTTGTGCGACTCCGCAGTCGAGTGCAGCCTGTCGATCGCCTCTGTGCAAATGTGCACGGCCGTGTCGAAGCCGATGGTCACGTCCGTCCCGGCGATGTCGTTGTCGATCGTCTTCGGGACCCCGACGACCGGGAAGGCGTGCTCCGCATGGAGACGGTGGGCAATGGCCAGCGTGCCTTCGCCGCCGATCGCCACGACTCCCTCGAGCTCGAGCGCCCGCAACGTCTCGAGCACGAGCGTGACCCCGCCTTCCTCGCGAAAGCAGTTGTAGCTGGACGTGCCGAGGATCGTCCCTCCTCGGGGGAGGACCCCCGCAACCGCGTGACGGTCGAGCAGAACGGTCTCGCCGGCTGCCAGCCCGCGGAAGCCCCCGCGGATGCCGACCACCTCGTAGCCTCGTACGATGGCGCCGCGCACGATTGCGCGGATCGCCGCGTTCAGGCCGGGGCAGTCGCCTCCTCCGGTGAGGACTCCGAGCGCGCCCACGATCAGTAGAGGAACATCGGTTTGCCCAGGACGTGGCGGACCTTCGGCTGGTACTGCTCGACGTCGTACAGCTCGTCCACGTCGACTCGCTTCACGCCCTCCCGCGTCGCCGAGATCGGCACGGTCGTGTAGCTGCCGTTCCGGAGCGACACCATCCGGCCCGTGTCCCCCTCGAGTGCAAGGTCGGCCGCGATCACCGCGTAGTTGGTGGCGACCATCAGGTCGAGGGAGTCCGGGCTTCCGGAGCGCATGAGGTACGCGAGCTGCTGGTAGATGATGTCCCCGCCGGTTCGCTTCTTGAGCAACTCTCCGAGCAGCAGTCCAACGCCCCCGAGCTTGCGGTGGCCGTAGGCATCAGCGTCTCCCGAGAGCACGAGCTCCCCGCTCGCGGCCGTTGCGCCCTCCGACACCGTCACCATCGCGTAACGAGAGGGATTCGCCTCCTTGTCGGCAAGCAGGAGCTCTGCGAGGCGATCGGGATCGAAGGGGACCTCGGAGATGACGGCGCGGTCGACCCCGGCCAGGTACGCGGTTATCAGAGACGTCTCGCCGCTGTAACGACCGAAGAGCTCGACGACCGCGATCCGCTCGTGGCTCCCCGCACTCGTGCGCAGGTTGTGGATGAAATGCACGCCGCGAGTCACTGCGGTGGAGAAGCCGATGCAGTAGTCCGTCCCGTGGACGTCGTTGTCCATCGTCTTCGGGATGGCGATGACCGGGACGTGTTCGTCGTGCAGCCGGAGCGCATACGAGAGCGTGTCGTCTCCACCGATCGGCACGAGCGCGTCGATCTCGAGGCTCTCGATCACGCTCAGGACGTGGTCGGTGAGGTCGAAAGGGCCATCGCCCGCGACGCGACCTGCCAGGAATTTCGGGACCTCGCTCGCCCGGACGTTTCCAGGGTTCGTCCGCGACGTGTGCAGCATCGTCCCGCCGCTGCGGTCGATCGTCCGGACGACGGCACGGTCGAGGTACTGAACGTTGGCGGCCACGCTGGCCGGATCGTCCGGATCGCACTCGAGGAGTCCCGCCCATCCGCGGCGGATCCCGACGACATCGTGTCCGGCGGCGGTGACCCGCGTCACGAAGGCCTTGATGCACGGGTTGAGGCCGGGGACGTCCCCCCCTCCGGTGAGAACGGCCAGACGCATGTCGACGGCAGACTACTCGGGCCCGTCTCGCGCCCGGGCATATGCCGGAGGTGGGGGTCGAACCCACACGTCCCTTGGGACACGGGATTTTGAGTCCCGCCCCGGGACGCCGTCCGTAACTCCGTCGCGTGGCGCAGCGTACCGTCGCGTCCGTCGCCGAGCGGGTTCCCGGCCCTCTCGCCCATCTTGCTCGTGTCGTCCCGTACCGCCCCGTGCTACCCGTTCGGGTTGCGCTCCGGGTTGCATGCCCGGAACGGGGTCGGGCCGACCGGAGTGGACGTTCCCGCTCAGGTCGCTCGCTCTAGCATCCAA
>DATIBA010000053.1:0-6803 GCA_035457765.1 Gaiellaceae bacterium | reverse complement strand
ACCGCGAACCCGAGATTGACGTAGTTACGCGTGACGATCTGCTCGCCGCGGATCTCGCCGTTGATCCACGGGTAGTCCCTCAACGTCTCGACGGCCGCGCGGGCGATGAACGAGAGATAGGTGACGTTCACGCCGTGATCCGCCTCGTACTCGGGCTTGAGCTTCCTGCGCAGGGCGACGACGCGCGACATGTCGACCTCGATCCCGCTCGTGACGTGGGCGGACGTGTCGAGCGAGTGGCGCATGTGCTCGGCGATGCCCCTGCGCATTGCGGTCATCGGCTCGAGCGCCTCACCAGGCACGGGCGCGGCCGGCTGCGCCGTGGCGGGTGCGGATGTCGGAGCGGCAGGGATCGATAGCGGAGGCTCCGCCGCGGGGGCCGGAGCGGGTGCGACGGGCGGTGCCGTCGCCGCGACCGGAGCAGGCTCGGGTGCGACTTGCCCTGGTTCGGGCTCGGGCGGAGGCGCCACGGCAGGCTCGGGTGTGACGGACGCTGCGGCGGGTTCCGGCGCTGCCGCTGCGGCGAGCGTCGAGGATTGCAGGTAGGCGAGGATGTCCTTCTTGGTGACGCGTCCTCCCGTTCCCGTGCCCGGAACGACCGCTGGGTCGACGCCGTGCTCCGCTGCGATTCGCGCCACGACCGGGGACACGAACGTCCTTCCGTTCCCGGAAGGAGCCGGAGCCCGAGTGACCTCCCGTACAGGCATGGACGCCCTCACCGGTGATTGGGGTGTGGCGAGCGGAGGTGGCCCTTGTGGAGTGACCGGAGGTTGCTCCGGGGCAATCAGCGCGGGTGGCGTGGCGGTCGTAACTGACTCGGGCTCCGGTCGGGGCTCCGGCTCGGGTTCCGGCGGCGACGAGCCCACAGGCTCGGAAACGGCCGACCCTGCGGGAGCGATGGTCGCGAGCACCGTTCCCACCTCGACCGTCTCGCCCTCTGCGACGAGGATCTGGGCAACGACTCCCTCGGCGGGGCTCGGCACCTCCGTGTCGACCTTGTCGGTCGAGATCTCGAGCAGCGGCTCGTCGCGACCGATGGGCTCGCCGACCTGCTTGAGCCACTTCGTGATCGTGCCCTCGGAGACGGAAACGCCCATCTGGGGCATGACGACCTCGGTCTGCGTTCCTGTCGACACGATCTCCTCCTCCTAGTAGGCGGCCAGAGTGCGGAGCGCGGCTACGACATCGTCCACCTGCGGGATGAACGCCTTCTCGAGCGGCGGTGAGAACGGGACGGGCGTGTCCGGTGCCGCGATGCGCATGACGGGAGCATCGAGGTGCTCGAACGCCTCTTCGGCGATGGTCGCGGCGATCTCCGCTCCGAAGCCCCCCGTTCGCGTGTCCTCATGCAGCACGAGCACCTTGGAACATCGCTGCACGCCCTCGAGAACGCGCTCCTTGTCCCAGGGGATCAAGGTTCGTAGGTCGATCACCTCGGCCTCGAACCCCTCCTTCGCGAGCTCGTCGGCGGCCTCGGTCGCCGTGTGCACCATCGCTCCCCAGGTCACGATCGTGGCGTCGTCTCCTCGGCGGTGGACGTTCGCGTAGCCGAACGGGACGGTGTAGCGATCCTCGGGCACCTCGCCCTTGATTCGCCGGTAGAGATGCTTGTGCTCGAAGAAGAGGACGGGGTTCGGATCCTCGATGGAAGCGGCCAGGAGACCCTTCGCGTCGTGTGGTGTCGCCGGGCAGACGATCTTGAGGCCGGGGATGTGCGCGAACGAGCTCTCCGGATTTTGCGAATGGAACGGCCCACCCGAGAAGCCGCCGCCGGAAGGGAGCCGGACGACGATCGGGATCGGCGTGTGCCCGCGGAAGAACTGCTTCGCCGCGACGGTCACGAGATGGTCCCACGCGCAGGAGATGAAGTCCGCGAACTGCATCTCGGCGACGGGTCGGAGTCCCATGAGTGCGGCACCCGTCGCCCCGCCGACGATCGCCGTCTCGGAAAGAGGCGTGTCGATGACGCGCCATGGCCCGAACTCCTCCTGAAAGCCGAGCGACACCTTGAACGCGCCGCCGTACACACCGACGTCCTCACCGAGCAGGAAGACACGCGGGTCCCGGCGCATCTCGAGCCGCAGTGCGTCCGAGATCGCCTGAATGTAGGTCATCTCGGCCACGTGATCACTTGTGGTGCGGCGTGTCGAGGTCTTCGGGCGAGGCGAACACGCTCGTCGCGAGCGATGCGGGGTCGGGCAACGGAGACTGCTCGGCACGGTCGAGCGCTTCGTTGAGGATTCGCTTCACGGCCGCGCTGATGTCGCTCTCCTCGTCGTCGGTCATGTTCGCGTGGTCGTGGAGCCAGGTCCGATAGCGCTCGATCGGATCGTGCGCGGCCCACTGCTCGAACATCTCCTTCGGCACGTAGAACGCGTCGTCGTGAACGGCGTGACCCTCCATGCGCAGGGTGACGCACTCGACGAGCGTGGGCCCGCCTCCTTCGCGCGCCTTCTCGAGCGCCCGGCGTGCTTCGCGGTAGACGGCGAGCACGTCGGTGCCGTCGACGACGACGCCTTCGAACCCGTACGCCGCCGCCCGGTCGGCGATGTGCTCGATCGGGTACGCAAGGTACGTCGGCGTCGAGTACGCCCACTGGTTGTTGTCGCACACGTACACGATGGGGAGCTGCCGCACGCCGGCCAGGTTCATGCTCTCGTGCGCGTCTCCGCGAGCGGCAGCGCCCTCGCCGAACCAACCGACGGCGACGCGTCGGTCGCCGCGGATCTTGAACGCCAGGGCCATACCGGTCGCGACGGGCAGCATGGCCGGGAGATGGCTGACCATCGCATGGAGTCCGAGCTCGGGGGCAGCCATGTGGACGTTTCCGTCCCGTCCTCTCGTGGGTCCGTCCTCGCGCCCCATGTACTGGGCGAAGATGCGCCAGGGCTCCAAGCCTCGAGTGACGTGCACGCCCATGTCACGTTGCAGGGGGGTGCCCACGTCGTGCGGTCCCATCGCGGTGCCGACGCCGACGGACGAGCCCTCGTTTCCGCGCCCCGTGTAGAACGAACCTGGAATCTTCCCCTGCTTGTAGAGGATGTGCCCGCGCTCCTCGATCGCACGGGTCATCACCATGTTGCGGTAGATGGCGAGGAGGTCCTCGCGGTCGAGCCCTGCCTCCTTCACCTCCTGGAGCGAGCCCACGGGCTCGGCTTCGCGTACGGCCATCGCTACCGCACTCTAACTACTGCGCCAGATCGGAATCCCCGTGCGGGGATTCCGATCGCGCCGTCGTCCGCCGCATGTCGGCGGCCGTGTTGCGGTCGGCATCGCACTACAGTGAACGGCGTGGCGAGGTCGAAACGCAACTGGATCCAGGAGGAGCGTCGGAAGACGCTCGGCGACTGGGTTGCGTTCTGTCTGCGGTGCGGCCATACCATGCGCTACTTCCTCGAGGACGAGGCCGAGTTGCCCACCGGCTGTCCGCAGTGCGGAGGAGCGCTTCGCCATCGCTGTCCCAGGTGCGACCTGCCGATCGCCTCGGCGTTCGCGGTCGAATGCGAGGAGTGCGGTACCCCGATCCGCGCGACCGAGCTCTTCGGGGTTCAGATCCGTCGTCCCGGCAGGTGACCCCCGGCAGCGCTGCGGTCGTCGCTTGCTGTTACGCGATCTGAGAGAACCGGATGACGGTAACGATGTCGTCCTCGCTCACTTCGCGGTTGTAGAGCTGGCTCAGGAACCACACCATCTCGTCGGTCCGGCGGATCTGCGGATTGTCGTGCTCGATCTCGCGGGGTGAGAGCTCGGCGAGCGTCTTCACCTCGACCTTGTCGATGACCGCGTCGAAGATCCGCTCCCGCTGGCCGTAGCGTGCCCCGCAGAGCACGGTCACGATCATGCCCTTGCGGTACTTCGCGGACTTGTCGCCGAGGCGGATCGTGGCGGTCTTCCGGCCCGTGCGGAGCTGCTCGGCGACTGCGGGGTTGTAGAAGTTCAGCGCAAAGGTCGGCATCGCGGCCGCGGAATCATAAGGGTCACGAGCTCGAAGGGGCTGTGCCCAGTTCCTGGAGCGCTCGCGAAGCCATGCTCCTCTCGCCCCCGTACGCGAGAAGTCGCGGTCCGTCGTCGAGCGGGAACCACCGTACGTCGGCCACCTCGACCTCCATTCCCTTCTGCAGGGCGCCGATTCGCCCTCCGGTGGCATGCGCGAGGTAGAAGCTCACGATCTTGAAGATCCGCTCGCCCTCCCACGTGTAGGCGTAGCGGACGTCCCCGAGCTTCGAGCCCAGCCGTGCGTGCACGCCTGTCTCCTCGTACCCCTCCCGAAGCGCCGTGTCGGCGGGTGATTCTCCTTCGTCGACCAGTCCCTTCGGGAGAACCCAAATGCCCTCGCGCTTTCCCCGTGGCCGTACCGCCGCGAGCCACCAGCGCCCGCGCATGCGGCGGACGAGGACGACTCCCGCCGAGAACTCCCGTCGCATCACGACTTTGTAACACCGAAAGTCATGACTTTTCTCAGATCTGAGCCGGATCGACTCAATTCGGCTTGGCGAAGGGCACTTCGAGTGCTATTGTCCTTCTGGCACTCAGACGGTCTGAGTGCCAGGTTTGTCACAAACTCTGTAACGGGAGGCTCGTATGGATTTGCAGCCTTTGGGCGACCGCCTCATCGTCGAGGTACTCGACGAGGAGGAGATGACGGTCAGCGGCATCGTCCTGCCCGACACGGCGAAGGAGAAGCCGCAGCGCGGCAAGGTCCTCGCGGTCGGCCCCGGCGCGCGCGACGAGGACGGGAAGTACATCGAGATGGACGTGGAGGTGGGTGACGAGGTCATCTTCTCCAAGTACGGCGGCACGGAGATCAAGGTCGGCGCCGACGACGTCCTCATTCTGCGCGAGTCGGACGTGCTCGCGAAGGTCGTAACCACTGGCAGCAAGGGCAAGCGCAAGCTTGCCGGTGCCGCCGCCTAGCTCGCTTTCGAGGAGGAGTACTAGATGGCTCATAAGGAGCTCAAGTTCAACGAGGACGCGCGGCGCTCGCTCGAGCGTGGCGTGAACGTCCTCGCCGACGCGGTCAAGGTGACGCTCGGGCCGAAGGGGCGCTACGTCGTCCTGGACAAGAAGTTCGGCGCGCCGACCATCACCAACGACGGCGTCACCATCGCCCGCGAGATCGAGGTCGAGGACCCGTTCGAGAACCAGGGCGCCCAGCTCGTTCGCGAGGTCGCGACTTCGACCAACGACGTTGCCGGCGACGGCACGACGACGGCGACGTTGCTCGCCCAGGCGATCGTTCGCGAGGGCCTGAAGAACGTCGCGGCCGGAGCGAATCCGATGGCGCTCAAGCGCGGCATCGAGAAGACCGTCGACGCGGTCGTCGAGAACCTCAAGTCGCAGTCGACGGAGGTCTCGGGCAAGGAGGACATCGCTCGCGTCGCGACGATCTCGTCGCGTGAGCGCGAGATCGGGGACGTGATCGCGGACGCCATCGAGAAGGTCGGCAAGGACGGTGTCGTCAACGTCGAGGAGGGTCAGACCTTCGGTCTCGACCTCGAGTTCACCGAGGGCATGCAGTTCGACAAGGGCTACCTGTCGCCGTACATGATCACGGACGCCGAGCGCATGGAGGCCGTGCTGGAGGAGCCGTACGTCCTGATCGCGAACCAGAAGATCGGCGCGGTCAAGGATCTGCTCCCCGTGCTCGAGCAGGTCATCCAGGCCGGCCGGCCGTTGCTCATCGTCGCCGAGGACGTCGAAGGCGAGTCGCTCGCGACCATCGTCGTCAACAAGCTCCGCGGCACGTTCTCGGCCGTCGCCGTCAAGGCACCCGGCTTCGGCGATCGCCGCAAGCGGATGCTCGAGGACATCGCCATCCTGACGGGCGGCGAGGTCATCACCGAGGAGATGGGTCTCAAGCTCGAGAACACGAAGCTCTCGCAGCTCGGCAAGGCCCGGAAGATCGTCATCGACAAGGACACGACGACGATCATCGACGGTGCGGGCGAGTCCGACGCGATCAAGAGCCGCATCAAGCAGCTCAAGTCCGAGATCGAGAACACCGACTCCGACTTCGACCGTGAGAAGCTCCAGGAGCGCCTCGCGAAGCTCTCGGGCGGCGTCGCGGTCGTCAAGGTCGGCGCAGCCACCGAGACCGAGATGAAGGAGAAGAAGCACCGCGTCGAGGACGCGTTGCAGGCCACGCGGGCCGCGCTCGAGGAGGGCATCGTGCCCGGCGGCGGCGTTGCGCTCATCAACGCCGGCGATGCGGTCAAGAAGACGCTCGACGCCATGGAGGGCGACGAGAGGACAGGCGCGAACATCATCGTCCGCGCGCTCGAGGAGCCTCTTCGCCAGCTCGCGTACAACGCGGGCCTCGAGGGCTCCGTCGTCATCGACAAGGTGCGGAATGCCAAGAAGGGATTCGGGTTGAACGTCGAGGACGGCGAGATCGAGGACCTCGTCAAGTCCGGGATCATCGACCCGACCATGGTGACCCGCTCGGCGCTGCAGAACGCAGCGTCGATCGCGAAGAACATCCTCACGACCGAGGCGGTCGTCGCGGAGATGCCGGAGAAGCAGCCGGCGATGCCCGCGGGCATGCCCGGCGGCGGGATGGACTTCTAGAGGGATCCTCTCCCTGATCGACGCGAAGGGCCGGCAATGCCGGCCCTTCGTCGTTGAGGGAAGGCTCGTTCCCTGGTTCTCCGCCCAGTCGCTGGTGGTCTAGGTCGAACGCGACCACCGATCAGTTGTCAGGAAGGCCTGTGCGAGGAACCTGAGTCCGACCCGATGATGTCCAGGGAGGACGGGGACTCAGGGCGCAGTGCTGTGACAACTGCGAAGCGTCTTGAGGGGATTCC
>DATIBA010000052.1:0-4018 GCA_035457765.1 Gaiellaceae bacterium | reverse complement strand
GCCGGTCTCGACGCCGCTTCGCTGGGACGAGCTAACAGAGGACGTGACGCCGCGCCGCTTCGGGATGCACGAGGCGCTCGAGCGGGTCGAACAGCACGGCGACCTGTTCGAGCCCGTGCTCGCGGGCGGCCAGACACTCGGTCGTGCTCTGAAGAACGTGCGCTAGTGGGACACTCGTCGCCGAGGCGCGAAGGCCACGAGGATTGATGGCTCGAGGGAAGGGACATGCGGCATGAATGAGCAGCGTTCACACCAGAAACCCGCTCTGCGCCTGGGGTTCGAACGCTACCAGCTTGTCGAGGGTTGCCGCGACGGCCGGCCCTCAGGCCAGGAGGACGAGGTCTCCCTTCTGGATGCCCTTGGAGACTGTCCACATGGCGCGTACTGAAACAGTGCTGTAACGATCAGCGCGATTCACGTACGCGAGCTCGCGAGTCGCCCTATCGTTCTCACAGGGCCCCCTGGAGTCCGGAAAGGACGTGCAAGTGAGCCACGACTCGCGGGTCAGCAGCGCGCTCGCCGGCCACGGATCGAGCCCATGGGCCGACACTGCCCTCGACCGCCCGATTAGGGAACTCCGAGTAGGGGTCTAGACGGAACGGCATGGGGGAGCGTGTGCTCGTCGTCGAGGACGACCCATCGATTCGTGAGGTCGCCTCGCTGGGACTCCGGGGAGCGGGTCTGAGCGTCGAGACGGCAGCCGACGGACAGGAAGCGCTCGCGCGCTTCCGCGCCGATGTCTACGACTTGGTCGTCCTCGACGTGATGCTCCCCCAGCTCGACGGGTTCGAGGTCTGCCGAGAGATCCGACACTCGAGCCGCGTGCCGATCCTGATGCTGTCGGCCCGAAGCGACACTGTGGACGTCGTCGTCGGCCTCGAGCTCGGGGCGGACGACTACGTGACCAAGCCCTTCGAGATGTCAGAGCTGGTCGCGCGCGTCCGTGCACTCTTGCGACGCACGCACGACCCGCCCGTCGACGAGGTGCTTCACGTCGGCGATCTCGAGATCGACCCCGCTGGATTCCGGACGACGCGCAATGGCGCCGACCTGCAGCTGACGGCAACCGAGTTTCGCCTTCTCCTCGAGCTGGCGAGGCGACCTGGGCAGGTGTTCACGCGCGAGCTCCTGCTCGAGCTGGTCTGGGGGTACGAATACCTCGGCGACTCGCGCCTCGTGGACATCGCGGTGCAGCGACTGCGGGCGAAGGTCGAGGCCGAGCCCGGCGGTCCACGGCTGATCACGACGGTCCGCGGGGTCGGCTATCGGCTCGAGCGCAGTACATGAGGCGCGTCATCACCACCGGAAGCCTGAGACGTCGGCTCGCTGTTACCTACGCAATCGTCGCCGCGGTCGCGACCGGGGCGCTCGCGCTGGGGACCTACCTCCTTGTCGCGACCTCGCGCCTCGACGAATCCGTCTCGAGCTCGCTCGCGCAGGCTCGTACCAACCTCGTGCTCGCGGGAGCGGTCCTCGGAGAGTCCTCAGCGCCGCGCGACGTTGCCGATCTCCTCGAGTTCTATGCCCGTCGAGCGGATTTCGAGACGGTCGCCCTGGCCGGCGGCGAGGAGTTCCCATCGAGCTTCGCGTTCGGAACAGCCCAGATCCCCGACGGCGTGCGGCGGCTCGTACAGGACGGCGACCTCGCCTTCGAGCGAGTGACGGTCGACGACACGCCGTACCTCGTCGCCGGTGGGCGGCCGCCGCCGTCGCAGGCGGAGTTCTACTTCTTCTTCTCCGAGGAACTTCTGCGCCAGGACCTCGCACGGCTGCGGACGATCCTCCTCACCGGTTGGGGCATCGTGGTCATTCTCTCCGCAGCCGCTGGCGCGATCGTCGCTCGGCGCGTGCTCCGTCCGGTCGCACAGGCGAGCGCGGCGGCGCACGCTCTCGCGGAGGGTCTGCTCGAGACTCGGCTTCCGGTCGAGACGGACGACGAGCTCGGCGCTTGGGCTACGTCGTTCAACGAGATGGCACAGGCGCTCGAGGAGAAGATCCATGCCCTCTCGGAGGCACAGGCGCGCGAGCGCCGCTTCACCTCCGACGTCGCACACGAGCTGCGCACGCCGGTGACGGCGCTCGCCGGCGAGGCCTCGCTGCTCAGCGAGCACCTCGAGCGAATGCCGCTCGAGGCCCGGCGGCCGGCACAGCTCCTCGTCGAAGACGTGCGACGTCTGCGCCGCCTGGTCGAGGAGCTGATGGAGATCTCCCGGCTCGACGCGGGCCGTGAAGACGTGCGCACGGAGGCCATCGACCTGGGCTCTCTGGCAGCCGGTCTCATACGGTCGCGCGGCTGGGACACGAGCGTGTCCCTCGAGGCGCAACCCGTCGTCGTCGAGACCGATCCGCGGCGGGCGGAGCGAATCCTCTCGAACCTGATCGAGAACGCCGTTGCTCACGGCGGTTCCGAGGTCGCTGTCCGGGTTGGTGGTCTGGATGACACCGCGGCGTTCGTCGAGATCCAGGATCATGGCCCGGGAATCGCGCCGGACCATCTCGCGCACGTCTTCGAGCGCTTCTACAAAGCCGATCCGGCACGAGCGGGCGGCGGGAGCGGACTCGGGCTCGCGATCGCGTTCGAGAACGCGCGGCTGCTCGGCGGCAGGATCGACGCCCAGAGCGAGGTCGGCGTCGGCTCGTGTTTCACGCTCAAGCTGCCTGTTGCGAAACCGTTACTCGGCGGTACGGGCCCTGATGCAGACGCAAGTGAGGATGTGGTGCACTGAACGCGTCTGGAGGAGCACCGATGAAGAAGGTCGTGCTTGCCGTTTCTGTCGCCTGCCTCGCCCTCGCTGCGATCGCGGCGACAGGGGCGATCCGGAACGAGGCCGGCGGCGCCAAGTCCGCCGGACCGGTTCCCAGCGCATCGGCTCTGAGGGCATCCCCGGGAGGGAAGACCACAGTGGTTGCGCGGGGGGTCGTGCCCAGGGTCGACTATGTGATCGACCTGAACACCGGGGTGATGACGCCGCTGCCCAGCGCCATCCTCCGATCGCTGGGCACGTCGGACGAAAGAAGCCTGTACCCGTCGTTTGCGTCGCGGTACGCGGCCTCGTCCGATGGATCCCGGCTCGCGTACATGGGGATCGGCCATGAAGGAAGCCCTCAGATCTTCATCGCCGGCATCGACGGCACCGGAGTTCGCCAGGTGACGCACGATCCGACACGTGCCTCTTCGCCCGCTTGGTCGCCGGACGGGACCATGATCGCGTACAAGGCGTCAGAGGGCGTCTTCGTTGTCGATGTCGAGACAGGCGAGTCCACCCCCGTTGTCGACTCAGGCCGCGACGGCCCGAATTCCAAGCCCCAGTTCACGCCTGATGGCTCGTCGCTTCTCTATACCGACGGCAGCTCGAGTCGCGGGGTGCTTCGCACCATTCCGATAGGCGGAGGAGCGAGCAGGGTACTGATTGGCCCGGGCCAGGGCATGGACGGCGCAGGGATGGGTTCACTGTCCCCCGACGGTTCGCTCGTGACCATGATGGGCGCCGAGCTCGGGGGCCCCGGGGCGCTCCGGTTCGTGGCCAACGCCGACGGTACCGGTAGGCGGGTCATCCCCGGGCGGTACTCGAATCCTGCGGGAACCTGGTCCCCTGACGGGGGACGGATCGTCTGCTCGGAACATGGAGGGAAGCACGTCGTCGTCGTTGACATCACAACGGGAGAGGCTTCGCGCGTCGCGAAAGGCAATGCGGCGATCTGGCTCAACGGGCACACGTTGCTCGTCGAGGTCTCATGACGGCTCGAGGAGGTACGAGGTGAAAGCTGTCAGCGTTCCAAGACCGTTCCAGAGGAGCCAAATCCGGCGTGGCGCCACGTCGTATGCACCGGCCGATCCGGCGATTTGCAGCGCTTTTTCGAGTGGAGCGTACCGGGATCGAACCGGTGACCTCCGGCTTGCAAAGCCGGCGCTCTCCCAGCTGAGCTAACGCCCCGCGCTCGTCCAGTGTAGATGGGTTCCCGCCCCTCGGTCCCGCCGCTTAGACTCTCCGCCATGGCCTCCGCAGCCGCCGAGCTC
>DATIBA010000051.1:0-13863 GCA_035457765.1 Gaiellaceae bacterium | reverse complement strand
GCCGTCCACGACGGGGAGATCGTCGACTCGTGTGGCGATCCCGCCCTCGTCACGTACTTCCGCAGCTCGGCGAAGCCGCTCCAGGCGCTGCCGGTCGTCCGCGTGCTCCCGGAGCTCGCCGACGACGAGATCGCCATTGCCTGCGCCTCGCATCTGCACCGCCCGGAGCAACTCGAGCCCGTCCGGCGTCTGCTCGCCAAGGCCGACGCGAGGGAAGACGATCTCGAGTGCGGTCCCGAGCCGACCCGAATCGAGCACAACTGCTCGGGGAAGCACGCGGCGATGCTCGCGCTCTGCCGGACGATGGGATGGCCGACCACCGGCTACCGGTTGGCCGAGCACCCGTGCCAGGCCGCGATGCTCGTGGAAGTCGCCGGCGCCGCGGGGGTCGAGCCGGAGACGATCCCGACTGCCATCGACGGCTGTGGCGTGGTGACGTACGCGCTCACGCTCGAGCGGATGGCGCTCGCGTTCGCCCGCCTCGTGAGCCTCGACGCAGGCCCTCGCGTGGCGGATGCGATGCGCGCGCACCCTGAGCTGATCCGGGGCCCCGGCGCGGCCGAGACCGAGCTCATGCGCGTCGGGCGTGGTTGGGTCGCGAAGGGCGGTGCCGAGGGACTTCTCTGTGCCGCATGCGCGGACGGGCTCGGGCTCGCGCTCAAGGTCGAGGACGGTTCGACGCGAGCCGTTCGCAGCGGCCTTGCGGCATTTCTCGCCCGGCTCGGGCACGAGACCGGGGATCTCGCCGTCGTTTCGCTCGAGAACTCGCGCGGCGAAGTCGTGGGCGAGCTGCGCCCCGGCTGATCGACCTCGTCGCATTCACCATCCGGACCCCTTCCACAAATCGCGCCAGCGGTCTAGTATCCGCGCGCTGGTGGTGGAGCCGGGGCGGGCAGTAGACAGGCCGGCTCAGTGCATGTCGGAAGGTCAGTATCCGTTCGAGCGCGAGAGGAGAAAGCCGGGGTCATGCTGTCCGTCGATATCGCCCTCCCCGAAGTCGAGGAGCTCCAGCGGCTCATCGAGCACGGGCTCGAGAAGGGGTTCCTCACTTACGACGAGATCGTCTCCGGTCTCGACGACGTCGAGCTCACGAAGGAGCAGGTCGAAGACTTCTACGCGTATCTGATCGACCACTCGATCGAGCTCGTCGAGGGCGTCGAGCACAAGGCGCTCCCGCACGAGGAACCCGTGCAGACCGAGGAGGAGAAGGTCGCTCCGAAGCTCGACTTGTCCGTCGAGCCGTCGCTCGACTCGCTTCGGCTCTATCTGCGCGAGATCGGCAAGGTACCGCTGCTGACGGCAGACCAGGAGATCTTCCTCGCGAAGCGCATCGAGCGGGGCGACATGGACGCCAAGCAGCACATGATCGAGGCGAACCTTCGCCTCGTCGTCTCGATCGCCAAGGGCTACCTCGGTCGCGGGCTGTCGTTCCTCGATCTCATCCAGGAGGGCTCGCTCGGGCTCATCCGGGCGGTCGAGAAGTTCGACTACCGCAAGGGATTCAAGTTCTCGACCTATGCGACCTGGTGGATCCGCCAGGCCGTGACACGGGCGATCGCGGACAAGGCCCGCACGATTCGCATCCCCGTGCACATGGTCGAGAAGCTGAACAAGGTCGTGCACATCGAGCGTCAGCTCGTTCAACGGCTGGGTCGCGAGCCCGAGCCGGAGGAGATCGCCGACGAGCTCGAGATCTCCGCCGACGAGGTGCGCGAGATCCTTCGCATGTCGCAGATGCCGATCTCGCTCGAGAAGCCGATCGGCGAGGACGAGGACTCCTCTCTCGGCGACTTCGTTCCCGACGACCAGGCCGAATCGCCCTTCGACACCGCGTCGCTCTCGCTCCGCCGCGAGGATGTCGAGCTCGCGCTCTCGGCGTTGCCCGACCGCGAGCGCCGGGTGATCGAGCTGCGGTACGGGCTCGACGGCGCGCAGCCCTGCACGCTCGAGGAGGTCGGGCAGGCGTTCGGTGTCACGCGCGAGCGAATTCGCCAGATCGAGAACAACACGCTGAAGAAGCTCGAGTCGCTGCCCGAGGCCCAGGGGCTCAAGGACTGTGTCTGACGGGTCGGGTCGCGGCAGCCGCCCGCTCAGGCCGGGAGGAGCTCGGCTTCGGCGAGAGCGGTGAGCGCCTGTTCGCGAATCTCGCTCCCGATGAGCGAGACGTCGGCCCCGAAAGGCGCGTAGGCCACGACGTTCAGCCAGGCGACTCGGTCGCCGAGCTCGCCGACCCGAACCTCGAGGTCGAGGTCGGCGCCGTGAGGAGCCTGCGAGGCGGCGTCGAGCGTGATGCGACGCGCGTCGCCGAGGCGTGCGCCGAGCCGTACCGGAAGCTCGACCGTCACGAGGCGACGGGGATCGTCCACGGAGCGGTTCACGAGCGTCGTGGACACCATCCTCGTGTTGGGCACGAAGATCCTCCGACCCTCTTCGGTCGAGAGCGCCGTGTAGCTCAGGGAGATCTCGTCGACGATGCCGGTGTGCTCGTCGACGGTGACCCGGTCGCCGAGTCGAACGGGCTGCGTGAACGCAAGAAGGACGCCTGACCCAAGGTTTCCGAGCGGGGTCGTGAGCGCAAGGCCTGCGATGACCGCGAGCACGGCGCTCGACGCGAGGAAGGCGCTCGCAACCTGCTGGGTCGCGGGAAACGCCGAGAGGACGCTCCAGACGCCGATCAGGGCGACGAGCGCGATGACGAAGCGGAGGAGGAAGCTGAACGTCGTTCGCCGACGGGCCGCGACGGCAGGATCGCGTTCGGCAAGTCGCCTCTCGTAGCGGTCGAACGCGTAGCGCAGGGAGAAGCGCACGGCGAAGAGCACGCCGAGCCAGACGACTCCCGAGACGAGCGCTTCGGCGAGATCGCTGTTCACGCCGCGAACTTCGGCGCCCGTGGCGCGGAGCCTTCTCCCGCTAGATGGTTGATGCCATGAGATCGCCTCCTCCGGGGCGTGAGCTGGCCGCTCGGGAGCGGCCCCGACGCGCCAGATCGCGCATCCGGACGCGCGAGATCGTGGCATCAACCATCTATGTGCCCAGGACGCGCGCCTTCGCCGACGCGAACTCCTCGTCCGTCAGCTCGCCGCGCGCGTGGAGGTCTGCGAGCGCGGCCAGGCTCGCCGTGACGTCGCCGACGGCCGCCGGGCTCGCGGGCGCGGCAGCGCCGGCACGCCGGTCCTCCCACCAACCGCTGAGGCGACTGCGCGCGTCCGCGATGAGCGCCGCTCCGTCGCTGTGGGGGAACTCGTGCAGTGTCTGCCTTCGCGTCAGCTCGATCCACGTGGCGCCGAGCGCAACCACCAGCACGACGAAGAGGAATCGGGTGAAATCGTTCACCTGGCCGCTGAGGAGGAGGACGAGCGCGACGATCCCGAGTCCGAGGTACGCCCAGACTCTGTGGTGGAGGGCCGGCGCGACCCAGCGGCGCGTTGCCAGCGCCCTCCGCCCGGGCCCCGCGAGCCACGAGGCGACGACGAACAGCACCCCCATCACGATCATCGAGCGGAACGAGCCGCGCATGAGGTCGGTGAGAATCTGCCACGCGTTGGAGGCGGCCTGGCGGTCGTCCCGATGTGCGACGAGCGCGTCGACCAGGTAGTTCTGGGTGAGCCTCGCGGCGATGAGGCCGACGACGCCGACCACGACGAGGACGATTCCGACTCCCCGCACGGCCTTCCGCCGCTCGCCTGCGAGCCAGACCGCGAGCCCGAATGCCGCGAGTGTGAGCAACGGGAGCACCCACGCGAGCGTCTTCAGGAGCTGAAAGACGTTCTGAGCCGTGTCGAGCTGATCCGAGCGAAGGAGCACGATTCGTCCCGCGTCGGCGGGGAGCCTGTCGGCGACCTCCTCGCCGATGCCAAGGCGTTCCGCCGCCTCGCGGATGATCGCGCGGAGGTCGAGCGTCACCTCGCCTTCTTCGGTCGAGACACGGGGCCCCCCGCCCTCGAGGAGCTCGACGAGAGTCCTGTGAGCCTGCTCGACCGAGATCGCGAACAGCGTCTGCAGCGCCGGGCGCTCGAGCGCGCGATCGACGACCTCGTACGCTCCTTGGCGGAGTGCCGCGCTGGCCGGCCCGGAGAGCGACTTCACGTCGTCCGGTAACCGCTCTTCGATCGCGGCCTCGACGTCGACGTTGGCGTACAGCTCGTCGACCGAACGGGTGGCGACCGCGCTCCGGATCGCGTCGTTCTCGAGGAGGCTCGAGCTCGTGTCGGTGAAGACGCTCGTGTCGAGCGCCACGCGGTCGATCCAGATCGCGAACGAGGAGAGGAGCAGGAGAAGCCCGGCAACCACGAGCACGGTCCAGACGGCCACCGAACGGCCGCCTCGTCCGTGTCGCGGCGTGGGCTCCGAATTCGTCGTGACGTCCGACTCGCTCACACTCGGCCTCGGAGCCTACTTCCCGTCCGAGCCCCCGTTTCCCAGGAATGCCTCGTGGAGCGCGCGAACCGCACGCTCGACGTCGCTCCGCGCGATCAGGCACGAGACCTTGATCGGCGACGTCGAGATCAGTCGCAGGTTGATCTCCTGATCCGCGAGCGTGCGGAACATCTTCGCGGCGACCCCTGGGTGCGACCGCATGCCTGCACCGACGAGGGAGATCTTCCCGAGATCCGAGACCTCCTCGATCTCGAACTTCCCGATCGACTGCTGGGCCGTTTCGAGTGCCTGCCGCGTTGCCGCGACATCTTCCTGCGGCACCGAGAACGAAAGCTCCGCCGACTCGTGTCCGACGTTCTGGAGGATCGTGTCGACGTTGACGTGCTCGGCGGCGACCGCCTCGAAGATGGTGGCGGCGACGCCGGGCCGGTCGGGTAGGCCGCGTAGGTCGAAGAGGACCTCGTCCTCGGCGTGCGTCACCGCGGATACGATCGGCTGCTCCATCCCTTCGGCCTCCTCGACCCAGGTGCCCTGCTCGTCGGAGAAGGTGGAGCGGGCGTGAATGGGGACATCATGGTTGCGGGCGAGCTCGACGGCTCGCAGCATCAGCACCTTTGCGCCCGACGAGGACATCTCGAGCATCTCTTCGTAGGAGACGACGTCGAGCTTGCGTGCCTCGGGCACGATCCGCGGGTCGGCGGTGAAGACGCCGGGGACGTCGGAGTAGATCTCGCACGACGCGCCCAGAGCGGCCGCGAGCGCCACTGCGGTCGCGTCGGTCCCGCCGCGACCCAGCGTCGTCACGTCCATCGTGTCCCGGGAGAAGCCCTGGAAGCCGGCGACGAGGACGATCCGTCCCCGATCGAGCGCCTCGACCACCCGAATCGGCGTGATCTCGCGGATCTTCGCCTTCGTGTGCACCGGGTCGGTGATGATTCCAGCCTGCGAGCCGGTGAAGGAGACGGCCTCGTGGCCGAGGTCGTGTACCGCCATCGCCACGAGCGCGCACGCGATGCGCTCCCCCGTCGAGAGCAGCATGTCGAGCTCGCGGGGGTGCGGCTGGGGGGAGACGCGACCGGCGAGCGCGAGCAGCGCATCCGTCGTGTCGCCCATCGCCGAGACGGTCGCTACGACTCGGGCGCCCCCCTCGCGCGCCTCCACGAGGCGGCGTGCGACGTGCTTGATCTTCTCGGGGTCGGCGACCGACGAGCCGCCGAACTTCATGACGACGGTCTCCCCGGGGAGCTCGGTGGCTTGGGTCATGGTCGAGATTGTGGCTTGTACGCCACCCGGAGCACGCTTAGGCTGCGCTGGGCAGGCGGATATTCCCGACCGGGGAGAAACGAAGGGGGGATGGGATGAAAGCCTTCTCACGCGCCGCGGTGCTGGTGGCTGCGGTTGCATTCGTACTGGTACCCACAGCGGCACAAGCGAGCCCGAGCTTCTACGCCGGGCCCGTCTTCGGCATCGACACGGGTCCAGGGGGGACCCTCCTCGTCGCCAACGTCGGCAAGGGGATCGTGAACGGTGACACCGGTGCGGTCCTCGCGCCCGCCTCGGAGTTCAGCGCGACCGGTCTCAACGACATGGCGCCGATCGCCGGGAGCGACGATCTCTGGGCCGTCACGGGCGGAGACCTCGGAATCGAGGACCAGCAGTTCCTCTATCGCGTGGACGAGGACGGCAACGCGACCGAGATCGCCAACCTGTGGGCCTTCGAGGAGAAGTTCAACCCGAGCACGGACCTCAACTCCAATCCGTTCGACGTCGAGGACCTCGGCGGCGGCGAGGCGCTGGTGGTCGACGCGGGTGGGAACACGCTTCTGAAGGCGGACAAGCACGGAAAGGTCAAGCTCGTCGCCGTGTTCCCCGAGGAGCTCGTCTCGACGGAGAACGTGAAGGACATCGTGAACTGCCCCGCCGGGCCGCCGGACATCTGCGGACTGCCCGACATGATCCCGGCGCAGCCTACTTCGACGAGCGTCGCGATCGGCCCCGACGGCGCGTACTACGTCGGCGAGCTGAAGGGCTTCCCCGCGCCCCTCGGCGAGTCACGGGTGTGGCGGATCGCACCGAACGCACGGAACGCGAAGTGCCCAGTCGGGCGTAGCCCGCTCTGCTCGGTCGTGCTCGACGGCTTCACGTCGATCATCGACATGACGTTCGGGCGCCCGACGGCCGTCTCTACGTCGCGCAGATCGACGACGCGAGCTGGTTCGCGCTCGGCGCCGCGGGCGGCTCCGTGCACGCCTGCACGCTCGCGACGGGCGCGTGCGAGGAGATCGTCTCGGGGATCCCGATGCTGACGTCCATCACGTTCCGCGGCGACGAGCTCTGGGGAGTGGTCTTCGCGCTCGTGCCCGGGCTCACGGACGTCGTACCGCTCGCGTAGACACAGCGCAGGGGTCGGGCCTTCGGCGCCCGACCCCTCGCTACGCTCCCCCGAATGCCCCGGAAGGTGATGCTCATCGGGCTCGACTGCGCCGAGCCCTCCCTCGTGCTCGAGCGCTGGCGGGACGACCTGCCCACGATCGCCGGGCTGATGGAGCGCGGCACGTACGGCCGCCTCACGTCCGTGATCCCTCCGATCACCGTTCCGGCCTGGTCCTGCATGATGGCGTCGAAGACGCCCGGAGACCTCGGGGTCTACGGCTTTCGCAACCGCTCCGACCACACGTACGACGGTGGCTTCATCGCCATGTCGACGGCGATCAAGGAGCCGCGGCTCTGGGACCTCGTGACCCGCGCCGGCGGCTCGTCGATCGTCCTCTCGGTACCGGGCTGCTACCCGCCGCGCCCGCTGAACGGCGTGATGGTGG
Organism: Gaiellaceae bacterium; assembly: GCA_035457765.1. Lineage (GTDB taxonomy): Bacteria > Actinomycetota > Thermoleophilia > Gaiellales > Gaiellaceae > GMQP-bins7. The sequence continues at coordinate 6,667 of DATIBA010000051.1, read as the reverse complement.
GGTGCTTCCTCACCCCGTCGCTCGAGAGCAAGTACACGTATCCCGCAGCGCTCCGCGACGAGATCTCGGAGGTCGTCGGTGAGTACCTCTTCGACGCGAAGGACTTTCGCACCGACGACAAGGAGTACCTTTTGCGCCAGGTCTACGAGATGACGGACCGCCGGTTCCGCCTTGCCGAGCACCTTCTCGAGACGAGGCCGTGGACGCTCTTCGCAATGGTCGAGATGGGCCCCGACCGGATGCACCACGGCTTCTGGAAGTACATGGATCCCGGGCACCGCAAGCACGAGCCGGGAAACCCGTACGAGAACGCGATCCTCGACTACCACCGGCACGTCGATGGCCTCATTGGTCGGTTGCTAGAGCATGCCGACGAGGACACTGTCGTGTTCGTCCTCTCCGACCACGGCGCGAAGCGGCTCGACGGAGGCATCCGCATCAACGAGTGGCTGCGGCAGGAGGGCCTGCTGACCACCCTCGCCGAGCCGAACGGCGTCTCGTCGCTACGGGACGCCGGAGTCGATTGGTCTCGCACGACGGCGTGGGGGGAGGGCGGCTACTACGCCCGCGTCTTCCTGAACGTCGAGGGCCGGGAGCCAGAGGGCACGATCCCGCCCGAGGAGTACGAAGCGGTCCGCGCCGACCTCGCCCGCCGCATCGCCGCGATCCCCGACGATGCCGGCCACCCGATTCCCACGGCCGTCTACACGCCCGAGGAGCTGTACGAGGATCCGCAGGGAGTCGCCCCCGACCTCATCGTCATCTTCGGCGACCTCTACTGGCGTTCGGTCGGGACGATCGGAGGCGACGAGGGCATCCAGACGCTCGAGAACGACACGGGTCCCGACGACGCGAACCACGCGCAGGACGGTCTCTACGTCGTCGCGGGCGCCGGCATCGAGGCGCGCGGACGGAAGGACGCCCACCTCCTCGACATCGCGCCGACCGTGCTCGAGCTGCTCGGGATCGAGGAGCCCGTGGGCATGCGGGGTCGCAGCTTCGTGCCCGCGCTCAGCGCGGCGTAGAGACGGCGCCTGCGGCGAGCTCCGAGTCGGAGAGCCCACCTGCGTCCCCGAGCTCGCGCTCGACCTCGTCCACGAGCGCGAGATGCAGCGCGAGGAACTGCCGCTGGAACTCGCACACCATGTGGAGGTACCTCTGGCGGTGCGGCAGCGCTCGTGCGCTCGCCTCGGCGCGCTCGACGCAGGCGAGCAGGTCGTCGATCTCGCTCCGCAGCGCCGCCATGCCTTCGCGCGTCGCCCGCTCGCCCACGAGGTCTGCGATGAGCAAGCGAACGAGCGGCTCGCTCTTGAGCGCAGTGAAGCGCGCCGGTGTCTCGGCGTACTCCCGAAGCGCGTGCAGGCCCTTGCCGGTGAGCCGATACACCGTGCGCTCGCGGGTCTTCCCGGGCTCCTTCGTCGCCTCGAGGTAGCCGAGCTTGGCGAGCCGCTTCGGCTCCGCGTAGTACTGGCTCTCGCCCGCCCAGTCCATGACACGTCCGCGCCGCACCATGCCGCGCAGGTCGTGCGGCCCGGCGCCGTCGCGTCCAACGAGGCCGAGGATCTCGTACGAGAAGAGGCTGAGGTCGTTTCTTGACAAGACTACGTTTCGTAGTTTATAGCTACGTTTCGTAGTCTACGGAAGGGGACGAAGCATGACCACGACGATCGATGACTTCAAACAGCGGCAACGTGACATGTGGGCGGCAGGAGACTACGCCACCGTCGCGGAGCACACCGCGCAGGTCGGCGACCTTCTCGTTCGGCGCGTCGAGGTCGCCGCGGAGATGCGCGTGCTGGACGTCGCGTGTGGCGCGGGCAACGCTGCGCTTCCCGCCGCGCGAGCCGGAGCGAGGGTCGCGGGCCTCGACCTCGTTCCGGATCTGCTCGAAGCCGGTCGGGAGAAGGCTGCGGCCGAGCGGCTCGACATCGACTGGGTCGAAGGAGATGCCGAGGCGCTCCCGTTCGGGGACGATGCGTTCGACCGCGTCCTCTCGACGTTCGGGCACATGTTCGCCCCCCGACACCGGCTGGCCGCGGAGGAGATCGCACGGGTCGCGCGCAAGGGCGGGGTGATCGGCTTCTGCTGTTGGACGCCCGAGGGCGTCACCGGCGAGATCTTTCGCGTTGTCGGGTCCTACATGCCGCCCCCGCCCGACTTCGCGTCGCCGCCGCTGCTCTGGGGAACCGAGGACCACGTGCGCGAGATGTTCGCCTCGGTCGCGAACGGGTTCGAGTTCGAGCGCCACTCGGCGACGATCGAGTGGGAGTCGATCGACGGATGGGGTGACTTCTTCCTCGATCGCTTCGGCCCGTTCGTGACGGCGAGACGGATGCTCGGAGAGCGCTTCGAGAGCATGCGAGCGGAGATCCTCGACATCTGGGCGGGGTGGAACGAGGCCGACGACGGTCGCCTGGTCCTGCCTCAGGAGTACCTGCTGTCGATCATCCGTCTCTGAGCGATCACCTCGAGCAAGCGACCCTCCCTGAGGGGCGTACCGGTTCGCACTAGGATTTCCGACCGAACGTGATCGCGTTTGGTCGATTGCTTCGGGGAAACGAGCGGTACGCGGATCCCGCCGGCCGCTACGTCGCTGCCCATGCCGCACCGTGGCGCCGGTTTGCTGCGGGTGCCATCGACTGGACGCTGTGCTACGTCGCGTTCCTGCTCGTGTCGATCCCGCTCGGAGCAGTGCAGGCACTCGGCTCCGTCTCGTGGCGGGAGGGCGACTTCGGCGGCCTGCCCGGCCACCTGCTCTTCGTGGTGACCCAGGTGTTGACCGTCGTGCCCGTGATCGCGTACTTCGGACTCATGCTGCCCACGAGCCAGACGCTCGGGATGAACGTCCTGGAGCTGCGCGCCGTCTCGGCGAAGACCGGGAGGGCGCCCTCGTACGTCACGGCGACGGTTCGCGGCCTCGTGGCGACGGCGATTGCCGCCTCGTTCTATGCCACCTATTCGGTTGCGACCAGCTTCGACGAGGGTCGCGAGCTGGATGCCATCTCTTCCCGCATTCTCGATGCCGCCCACGTGCTCGTCGTCGTGGGCTGTGTCTCCGCCCTGACGATGATGCTCTTGCCCACGCGTCGAAGCCTCCTCGATCGGGGCTTCGGAACCGCAGTCATCGACGAGCTCGAAGCGGTGACCCCGCGCATGGGGCCGTGGGGACCGCTCGATACGTTCGACTTGTCGGCACGACCGCGTTCGACTGTTCGGCATTGAGCCGCGTCCGATAGGGCCTTGTCCGATGGGCGCCGGAAGCACGTCACTACAATCGGCCGCGCTGTGAACGTGCTCGTCTACGTCGCCGACGCGTTGCGCGCGGACCACCTCGGCTGCTACGGCAGCCGCTCGGTCGACACGCGCACGATCGACCAGCTCGCGGCCGGCGGGGTCCGCTTCGACCAGGCGATCAGCGCCGCACCGTGGACGGCGCCGTCGACTATGTCGCTCGTCACGGGTCTGTATGCCCACCACCACGGCCACCTGCACTGGGACGCTCGACTCGATCCCACGACCGAGACGCTCTTTCGGGCGTTCGCGGCACACGGCTACGAGGTCGGGAGCTTCGTGTTCGACGCGAACTACCTCTTCAAGGACCTCCCCGAAGCGAACGTCCTCGGAACGAGCGAGTCGCTCGACGGCGCCTTCGGGTGGCTGCGCGCCCACCGGGGGCAGCCGTTCCTCCTGTACGTCCACAACTGGGCAACGCACATGCCGTACGACATCCTCCATTCCGACCGCAGAGACTGGCTCGCGGCGAAACAGGAGGTCATCCACGGTATCCAGTCCGACTCCGCGTCGGCGCTCGAGGCGATGCGCGAGTCGTACAGAAAGGCAGTCGAGCGTCAGTCCGAGGTGCTGGTAGCGTCGCTTCTCGACGAGCTCGAGACCCTCGGCCTGCGCGAGTCGACCGTGCTCGCGTTCCTCTCCGACCACGGCGAGTCGTGGGGAGAGCGATTCCGAGCGAAGGAGGACGTCAAGGGCGTCTACCACATGCACGGCGCGACCGTCTACGACGAGATCGTGCAGGTGCCGCTCGTCCTCTCGGCGCCCGGAACGATCGAGCCGGGCGTCGTCGAGTCGCAGGTGCGCTCGATCGACGTCATGCCGACGTTGCTCGAGCTCGCCGGCCTCCCTGCGCGTGAGACCGACGGCGAGTCGCTGCTCCCGCTCGTGCAGCGGCGCGAGCAAGGTGATCGCGTGGCCGTGATCGCGGGCACCGATGTGGGCAGGCTGACGAAGCTCGCCGTCCGTCGGCCGCCTTGGAAGCTGATCCTGCACGTCGAGAGCGGGGAGGAGGAGGCCTACCGGCTCGACGTCGACCCGCGCGAGCTCGAAAGCCGGCCGCACGAGGCGCCACCGGAGCTCCGCGAGCTCGTCTTCCGGGAGCTCGAGAGCGCGGAGCGGCACGAGCTGACCGAGGAGGAGGAGGCGATCGTGACGAAGCGGCTCGCCGACCTCGGCTACCTGTAGGCCCCATGCCCTCGCTCGCGACCTTCTACGAGCGGATGTTCTTCATCCGTCGTTTCGAGGAGACACTCCTCGACCTCTTCTCCCTCGGGAAGCTCGTCGGGACGACGCACACCTACATCGGGCAGGAGGCGAACGCCGTCGGCCTCATCGAGCACCTCGACCCGGACTGTGACGTCGTCTTTTCCAACCACCGCTGTCATGGCCACTACCTCGCGTTCACGGACGACGCCTTCGGCCTGCTCTGCGAGGTGATGGGGAAGGCGCCTGGAGTCTGCGGCGGCAAGGGAGGTAGCCAGCACCTGTGCAAGGGCAACTTCTACTCGAACGGCGTGCTCGGGAGCATCGTCCCCGTCGCGACCGGGATCGCGCTCGCGGAGAAGAAGAAAGGGACCGGAGCCGTCTCCACTGTCTTCCTGGGTGACGGCACGCTCGGCGAGGGCGTGACCTACGAGTCGTTGAACATGGCGTCGCTCTGGCAGCTCCCTGTCCTCTTCGTCGTCGAGAACAACCACTACGCGCAGTCGACTCCCGTCGAGCTCGGGCTCGCAGGCTCGATTGCGGCTCGCGGAGCCGCCTTCGGTCTGGAGACCGCGGAGCTCGACACGACTGACGTCGAGGTGATCCACGAGGCTGCCGGGCGGGCGGTCGAGCGCGTTCGCGAGACGAACGCGCCGTTCTTCCTCGTTCTCCACACGTATCGCTTCAGCCCTCACTCGAAATCGGACGATCAGCGCGATCCGGCCGAGATCGAAGGGCGCCGCATTCATGATCCGCTGAAGATCGCCGGCGCCCGCATCGGCGACGGCGAGCGCCGCACGATCGAGGAGCGCTGCGAGCGGCGGCTCGCCGAGACCGTCGAAGCAGCGGATGCCGCTCCCGCCGCTACTCCGGAGGCCGCGTGACGGCGACCCAGAAGCGCTGCGTCCAGGTTCTGAACGAGACGCTGCACGAGCTCTTCGCCTCGCGCGACGACGTCTACCTCCTCGGCGAGGACATCCTCGACCCCTACGGTGGCGCGTTCAAGGTGTCGCATGGTCTGAGTGCCGCGTACCCGGACCGCGTCATCACGACGCCGATCAGCGAGGCGTCGCTCTTCGGAGTGGCCGCGGGAATGGCACTCCGCGGACAGCGGCCGATCCTCGAGATCATGTTCGGCGACTTCATCGCGCTCGGGTTCGACCAGGTGGTCAACGGGATCTCGAAGTTCCGGGAGATGTACGACGACCAGGTGACCGTGCCGCTCGTGGTGCGCACGCCGATGGGTGGGCGTCGCGGATACGGGCCGACGCACAGTCAGTCGCTGGAGAAGCTCCTCCTGGGCGTCCCCAACATCTGTGTCGTCTCCGCGAGCGAGTGCCACGATCTGCGCGGCCTTCTGACGAGCGCCGTCGAGGACGAGCAGCCGGTCTTCTTCATCGAGAACAAGCTCATGTACGGACGCGTCAATCGGCGGGCCGAGGAGGGTCACGTCGACCAGCTCGCCGTTCGGGAGAGCGGTGGCCCGTATCCGGCTCTCACGTTCTCGGGCTCCGATTTCACCGACGCCTCTGCGACGATCGTGACGTACGGCGGCATGGTCCCCGTCGTCCTCGATGCCGTCACCGAGCTGATCCTCGAACACGAGATCTTCTGTGAGGTGGTTGCTCTGTCGCAGCTTCTGCCTCTGGAGCTCGATGCGGTTCTCGAGTCGGTCTCCCGCACCGGGGCGCTCGTCACCGCCGAGGAGGGAACGCTCACGGGAGGCTTCGGTGCCGAGATCGCGGCGCGGGTGCAGGAGATTGCCTGGAGCGATCTCCGCGCGCCCGTCAGGCGCGTCGCGGCGCGCGACGGGATCATCCCCTCGGCCCGTCCCCTCGAGGACGCGACGCTCCCAGGCGTCCACGACGTCGTCGAGGCGATCTCCGCACTCGAAGGCGTGAGACAGTAGTGGGCCCTTCCTCTGGCGATGCCCTGCGACTCCTGGCGGCTGCAAACCTGCGCCATGCTGCGTCCTCAGTCGCGCCCGTATGTCCTGATATGGGCGCTCCTTGCGTCCTGGCCTGGCTTGGTTTTCGCTCGCCAGAAGTGCGCCAACATCACCGGAGGAAGCGCCGATGCTCGAGATCGTCCTGACGCGTGAGGACGCGAACACGGAGTTCGCCCTCCTCGCGGAGTGGCTGGTCGCGGATCGGGCGGAAGTGACGCAGGGCCA
>DATIBA010000050.1:0-19637 GCA_035457765.1 Gaiellaceae bacterium | reverse complement strand
CGGCGTGTCCGTGCGAGCACGAGAGCCGACGACGAACGCAGCGCGGACATCCGGGCGCTCGAGCGCCCAGTCGGTTGCAGCGGCTTCGATCAGGTCCATGCGGCTATTGACGTTCGTAAGGAGCCGCGCGTCGAGCCACGTCACGGCCTGGTTCACGCCGATGAGCGAAAGCTCACCTGCCGTCACGCGTTGCTCGAGCCCGGCGAGCATGGATTTCGTGTAGACGCCGGGGAGCGGACCCGACTGGGGAACGCCGCGGTGCTCGACGAGCGCGCGGAGACCTTCCGCCGTGACGAGCGGGCAGTCGACGGGAAGGACGAGGCAGACGTCGTTCGCCGCCGCTCGCAATCCTGCGATCACGCCGTGGACGGGCGCTCGGACGTCGGCGCCGTCGTCCACGACCGGAAACGGGAGCTCGAGCGCGTCCGCGGCCTTCCCGACCGCGAGCACCTCGTCGCACGTCTCGTGGAGGATCCGCCAGCCACGATCGGCGAGCGTCTCGCCGCGGAAGCGCGCGAGGGCCTTCGGGGAGCCGAAGCGCTCGCTCGCGCCGCCGACGAGCAGGATTCCCGTGCATCCCTGTCCAATCGAGCCACGTCCCGGGGTCTGACCCCAGGTCACGTCCGAATTCGCCACGGCTCCGTGTAGACCGTCACGCGACCGTCGCGGACCCAACCGCACAGCGTGAGTCCGCGGTCGGCGGCGAGATCCACGGCGAGCGACGACGGCGCACCGACCGCGACGAGCACCGGACACCCCGCGACGGCCGCTTTCTGCACCAGCTCGAACGAGAGCCGGCCGCTGACGCAGAGAACATGGCTCGCGAGCGGGAGCATGCCCTCGAGGAACGCCCAACCGACGACCTTGTCCATCGCGTTGTGCCGGCCGACGTCTTCGCGAGCGCACAGCACGTCGCCGCCACTGTCGAAGAGCCCCGTCGCGTGGAGGCCACCGGTGACGGCGAACGCCTGCTGCGCTCCGAGCAACCGCTCGGGGAGCACGGCGACGAGCGTCGCCGGCACCTCGAGCGTGCTCTCGATGCGCGGAGCCGAGACCTCGACCGCCTCGATCGCGCCCTTTCCGCACACCCCGCACGACGACGACGTGTAGAAGTGACGCCGGAGCCGCTCCGGATCGAAGCCCGTTGCGTCGACGTCGATCGTGTTGGTTGCGAGATCGTCGGGCACCCGGGCCGCCACAGGTCGCAGGCCCTCGGTCAGACAGAAGCCGAGCGCGAGCTCCTCGTCGTGCCCGGGAGTTCGCATCGTGACCGCGACCGGCTCGCCGGCGATCCGGATCTCGAGCGGCTCCTCGACCGCCACGGCGTCGGCTTCGCGCCTTCCGCCGGGCAACCGAACCGCGTCCACGTCACGCGTGGAATAGGGAGGCACTCCGCTCACGCGGGTCAGCGTACTCGCAGGGAGAGCGCGCTCTCCCTGCGAGTGGGGTGCGGGTCAGCTAGCGGCGGCGCACACGGCGAACACCGTCAGCGACCAGTTGGCGAGCGTCCCGACGACCTCGCGTGCGGTCACCCGGTAGATGTTGTCGTTGTCCGGATACGACTGTTGAATCGCGACCTGGGCCAGAACCGGGTTGAGGCGTGCGCCCCCTCCCAAGAGCCTCTTGCCGGTCGGGCATGCAATGAACGCCGTTTTGGACGGAGTCGAGTTGCTCGGCGACGTGGTCTCAACCCGCTCGACTCCGCTCAGTCCGGGCGGGCCCGCAGGCCCGGCTGGCCCTGTTGGCCCGGTCGGGCCTGCGGGCCCGGCCGGGAGCTGACCGACGGCGAAGTCGGCTCGCAACAGCGAACGGTTCCGCACCTTGGCCGACGTCACGGCGTTGGAGGCGAGCTTGGCGTTCGTGACGGCCGAAGCCTTGAGCTGCGGGGGCCCGACGCTGTTCCTCGGCACCTGCAGGACGGTCGCATACCCCGTGCCGCCGAGAGCGACTCCGAGTGCGATGCACGCGATCACGAGAGCCGGCGACGGGCGCCGGCGCAAGAGCTTTCTCATCGTCTACCTCCAGCTCGGAGATGGCGTGAAGCGGCCGACCGTACCAGCGGGTCTTGACGATTCCGTGAAGGCCGGAACGCCACAGCAGGCTTCGCCTACCGGCGAGACCGACCCAGTCGCTACTCGACGGTGACGGTCTTCGCGAGATTCCTCGGTTGATCCACGTTCAGCCCGCGTAGGCGCGCGATCCTGTACGCGAGGAGCTGCAGAGGGAGGATCGCCAGCACGACCTGGAGGAACGCGGGCGTTTTCGGCACGTAGATGACATCGTCGGCGTGGTGCTGGATGTCCTCGTTGCCGTCGGTGGCGATCGCGATCACGTGAGCGCCGCGAGCGCGCACCTCCTGGATGTTCGAGACGATCTTGTCGTAGACGTGGATGTTCGTCGCCACGACGACGACGGGCGTCGCCTCGTCGAGCAAGGCGATAGGGCCGTGCTTCATCTCACCGGCCGAGTACGCCTCGGTCGGTATGTACGAGATCTCCTTCAGCTTCAGCGCCCCCTCGAGCGCAACGGGCAGCCCGATGTGGCGACCGAGGTAGAGGAAGAAGTGCGCGTCGTGATAGCGCCGCGCGATCTCCTCGATCGGATGGTCACCCTCGAGGAAGGTCTGGATCTTGCGCGGGAGCTTGTAGACGTAGTCGAGGATGAACTCGATCTCACCCGGAGGCAGGGTCTCGCGGATCTGCGCGAGCTTGAGGGCGATGAGGTAGAGGAGCGCGACCTGGGCGGTGAACGTCTTCGAGGCGGCGACGCCCATCTCGAGTCCGGCTCGCGTGTACAGCACCGAGTCCACCTCGCGCGTGACCTGCGAGCCCATCATGTTGGTGATCGCGACGGTTCGCGCGCCCTTCTCGCGGGCGAGCTTGAGCGCCTCGATCGTGTCGCGCGTCTCGCCGGATTGCGTGATCCCGATCACGAGGTCGTTCTCGTTGATCACGGGATTGCGATAGATCCATTCGCTCGCGATGTCGAACTCGACCGGGACGCGCGCCCATTCCTCGATCACGTAGCGTCCGACGACGCACGCGTGGTAGGCGGTGCCACAGGCGAGGAGCACGATGCGCCGGAGGGCCTTGACGTCCTTGCCCGACATGTCGAGGCCCTCGAGGACGAGCGTGCCGTGGCGAACCCGGTCGCCGATCGTCTCCGCGACTGCCTCCGGCTGTTCGTAGATCTCCTTGAGCATGAACGTCTCGAATCCGGCCTTCTCGGCGCCCTCGTCGTCCCAGTCGAGCTCCATCGTCCCGTGGACGACCGACCGTCCGTCCACGCGCTGGAACATCGCGCCCTCGGGTCGCACGGCGACGATCTCGCCGTCTCCCGGGAACTGGACCGTGTGCGTCTCGCGCAGGAACGCCGCCGCGTTGGACGCGAGGAACATCTCGTCCTGACCGACGCCGACGACGAGCGGAACCTGGTGTCGCGCGCCGACGAGCATCCCCGGGTGGTCGCGATGGATGACGACGAACGCGAAGTGTCCTTCGAGCTCGCCGAAGGCGAGGCGGACGGCCTCGACGAGATCGCCGTCGTAGTGGCGCTCGATGAGGTGCGTGACGGTCTCGGCATCGGTCTCGGACGTGAACGTGTGGCCTTCTGCGCCGAGGCTCTCCTTCAACTCACGGTAGTTCTCGACGATCCCGTTCAGGACGATGGAGAGCTTCGAGGGATCGCAGCCGGCGAGCGGGTGGGCGTTCGCCTCGGTGACGCCGCCATGCGTCGCCCAGCGCGTGTGGCCGAGACCCGTGGTCGCCGCCGACGAGTTCGTGCCGGCGAGGGCCTTCAGGTTGTCGAGGACGCCAACCGCGCGCACGTACTCGAGTCCGTCGCTCTCGAGCAGCGCGAGACCGGACGAGTCGTAGCCGCGGTACTCCAGACGCTCGAGCCCCTGGAGGAGCAGCGGCTTGCACTCACGCGATCCGACGTAACCGATGATTCCGCACATGATCTCCCCTAAACACGAAAGAGCCCGGCAGCGCCCTCCGTCGGGCCTCAGCCGAGCTCCCTTTCCACGAGCGCGGCGATGCTAGCACACATTCTCTCTGCATCTTCGGCATTTTCCATCTCGACCAGGACACGAACCACCGGCTCGGTTCCCGACGGGCGGACGAGGACACGGCCGCCGTCTCCGAGCTCTGCGGTGAGGCGGTCGGCTTCGTCGAGCACCGTCTGCGGAAGCTCGCGGTCGGCGACACGGATGTCCCTCTTCGCCTGCGGATACCGAGGCATCACCGCGGCCGCCTCACTCAGCGCGCGGCCGCGAAGCGCACCGCAGAGCAGCAGCGCAGCCGCGAGCCCGTCGCCCGCGACATGGCTTCCGAGCCACACGATGTGGCCGGATTGCTCGCCGCCGAGCAGCGCGCCTTCCTCGCGCAAGGCCTCGAGGACGTACCGGTCGCCGACGGGCGTCGTCCGCACTCGGATTCCGTGGTGGGCCATCAGCCGATGGAAGCCGAGGTTCGTCATCACCGTGACCGCGACGGCGTCCACGCCGAGCGCGAGCGCGAGGATCGCGAGGACCTGGTCGCCGTCGAGGGGCTCGCCGCGCTCGTCCACCGCGAGCATGCGATCACCGTCTCCGTCGAAGGCCACTCCCAGGTTGCAGCGTGCCTCGACGACCTTGCGGCTCAGAGCCACGAGATCGGTTGCGCCGCAGCCGACGTTGATGTTCGCTCCGTTCGGTTCGACCCCGATCGCGTGCACCTCGGCCCCGAGCTGCTCGAACGCTCGCGGGGCGAGGGACGAGAACGCGCCGTTCGCGCAGTCGACTCCGATCCGCATGTCACTCAGATCGGCGCCGAACCGCTCGACGATCTCCGCGAGGTAGCGGTCCCCGACTCCCTCGACGCTCTCGATCGAGCCGCCGCCCGGCACGGGAGCGTCGAGCAACGCCTCGATCGCCTCCTCCTCGTCGTCGACGAGCTTCCGGCCGTCGCCGCCGAAGAACTTGACGCCGTTGTACTCGGGGGGATTGTGGGAGGCCGAGATGACGGCTCCGAGGTCCTCGGCGAGGAGCGCGACTGCAGGGGTCGGCAACACTCCGGCAAGGACGGCGGTGCCGCGCGCGGAGACGATTCCACGCGCCAAGGCGCCTTCCAGTTCGAGGCCCGACGCCCGCGTGTCCCGTCCCACGAGAACGCGTCCGCCACAGGCCCAGAGGGTCGCGGCCTTGCCGAGCCGTTCGACGAGATCGGGCGTCAGGTCGTCGCCGACGATCCCACGAACCCCATCGGTCCCGAAGTAGCGGCGGGACATGCCCGCGAAACTAGCGCTTGCTGAACTGCGGCGCCTTGCGCGCCTTGTGCAGACCGGCCTTCTTTCGCTCGACGATGCGGGCGTCGCGCGTGAGGAAGCCCTGGCGCTTCAGCGGGACGCGCATCGCGGGATCGGCCTCGACGAGTGCTCGGGCGATGCCGTGCCGGACCGCGCCGGCCTGTCCCGACACACCTCCTCCGTGCACGCGCACGCGCAGGTCGTACGTCGAACCCGCTTCCGCCACCTCCAACGGCGCCATCACCATCTTCCGATGGACGGCACGAGTGAAGTACTCCTCGAGGGTGCGACCGTTGATCCACGTCTTGCCATCGCCGGGTCGCAGGATCACGCGCGCAACCGACGTCTTGCGCTTGCCCGTCCCCAGGTACTGCGCGATCTCGCTCACGCGCGCCCCTCGCCGACATCGGCTCCCGGGCAGAGCCCGGCTCCGCGTGCGCCCGACGCCGCTCGCCCGAGGAACGCGCGATCGTCCAAGGTCGACGAAGCGCTCACGTCAGCTCCAGCGGCTTCGGCGCCTGCGCGGCGTGCGGATGCTCGGCACCTGCGTAGATCTTCAGCTTGCGGATCTGGGCGTCTGCGAGCTTGTTCTTCGGCAGCATTCCCTTCACGGCCTTCCGGAGCACCTCGGTCGGGCGCCGCTCGAGCTGCTCGCGCAGCGTCCGCTGCTTGATCCCGCCCGGGTAGCCGGAGTGCCGGTAGTAGATCTTCGTATCCAGCTTGGAGCCCGTCACGGCGATCTTCTCGGCGTTGACGACGACGACGAAGTCACCTGTGTCGACGTGCGGCGTGTAGACCGGCTTGCCCTTGCCGCGCAGCGTGTCCGCGATGCGGGTCGCCAGCCGCCCGAGCGTCTGGCCCTCGGCGTCGACGAGGAACCACTCGCGCTCGATCTCTCCGGGCTTGGCCGTGTATGTCTTCATCTCACAGAAAGAGGGCGGACTCACCGTCCGCCGGCGGCGGATTCTAGCAGGCGCTCCCTGCCCAGCCCTCCACCCATCGGAAGAACGCTCGTAGCTCGGCGTTGAATCTTTCCGGCGCCTCGATATTGCTCACATGACCGACGCCCGGAAGAACGACGAGCCGGGATGTGGCGATTCCCGCGTGTATGGCCTCTGCCACACTCAGCGGCGCACGCACATCCGCGTCTCCGTACAAAAGAAGGGTCGGCACGTCGACGAGCGGGAGAGCGGCCCGCAGATCGGCTTCCGCGAACGAAAGCGCCATCACTCGGAGACCCACCGGATGGAACTCGGACACGCTCGCGGCAAACCCGTCGACCAGATTCGTCGGCGCCGACGCAGAGAACATCGTCGGCATCACGGCGCGCGCAAACTGCTCGGACGGCAGATCGGCCAGTTGCAGCACCTGCTGAAGGCGCTCTTCCACGACCTCGGATGGAAGGGAACCGGCCCATCCCGCGTACGCGCTGGCCAGCACCAGGGACTTCGACACCGTGGGGTGCCGGCGATGTATCTCCAGTGCAAGCCCTCCGCCGAAGGACAGCCCGACCAGATGCACCCGCCCCAGCCCGAGAGCGTCCACGAACCCCGCGAAGCAGTCGGCGTAATCCGGCAGCCGGAACGACTCAGGCGGATCCGAGGACAGGCCCGAGCCCGGAGCGTCCCACGCAACCACTGTGAACTCGTCGGAGAGATCCTCGATCTGACGCCGCCACGTTCTCGAGCCGTCGCCGACGTACCCGTGCAGAAAGACGACTGGAGGTCCATTGCCCTTCCGCCGGAAGACGATGCGAAGCCCGTCGACCTCGACCCGGCCCTGAATCTCGCCGTCCCCGCTCACACGGCTCTCACCCGGCGAGCGATGCTAGCCGTCCTCCAGGGCGCCGACGCCTCGTCGATCTCAGCCGGCCGGCTCGAGCGCCGGCGCCGGTGGGCGCCGCGCGACCGAGATCACGACCGCTGGCGCAACGACCGCGACCGTCGCGCCCACCGCGATGGCGACGACGCCCCACTCCGAGTACGCGAGTCCGCCGAGGAGTGCGAGAGCGGCGGCCGTGAGACCCGCGGCGAGATCCGTGAACCCGACGAGGCGTCCGCGCTCCACGGGGCGTGCGTGCGTGACGAGCTCCGCCGAGGCGGCGACGTAGGAGACGTTCCACCCGAGGCCGAGCAGGAAGAGCGAGAACGACATCGAGGGAATCGCCACGACCCACGCAAGCATCACCGTGGAGAGGGCCATGATCACGAGCCCGCCGATGAGCGCACGGTGGCGGCCGATGCGATCGACGAGCTGGCCCACGACGAGGACGAGCCCGAACATCCCCACGATGTGGAGGCTGATGACCGTGAAGACGTCCGCCTGATCGTGGTCGTGGCCGACGACGATGTAGCCGGTGAGGTTCATCACCCCCGCCATCACCGCGAAGCTAGCGATCGCCGCAAGGACGGCTGCTGGGACTCCCGGTCGACGCAGTATCTGGCCAAGAGGCTCAGCGGGCTCCCTCGTCGGGGATTCACCCGACGCCGACGCGGAGCGCTCGAGCTCGAAGGCGATCGTGCGCGGATCGGGTCGAATGGCAAGCGCAAGGATCAGCCCGACGACGCACATCGCGGCAGCGGCGAACCAAGGCAGGACGAGTGTGTCGAGCTCGAGATCCTTGCCCGCGAACAAGGGGCGGAACACGAGGGGCCCGAGCGCAGCACCGAAGAGCGCACCGAAGAGGACGTACGAGATCGCGCGCGCCTTGCGCGGCTCCGGGTACATATCCGCGACCGCCGTCCGCGCGAGGAGCACCGCGCCGTTCATCCCACCGACGCCCAGGAAACCGAGAATCACGAGCGGAGCGGAGTCCACCACGCACCCGAGCGCCGTCAGGACGCAGCCGACCATCCCGACGACGAATCCACCCGCGATCACGGGAGCACGGCCGAGCCGGTCCATGAGGCGTCCGGCTGGGAGCGCGGCGAGCGCACCCGCGGTCAGGAAGATCGCCGGCCCGAGCCCGAGGATGGACTCGATGCCCGTGACGAGGACGAGCGTGATCGTCGCAACCGCGACGGCGAGCTGGAGAACGCCCGACAGCGTGACCAGGCAGAGGGCGAGGAGGACTGTGTTTCGCCGTACCTGCTGAGAGGTGGCCGTGATCGAGCTATTGAATCAGTACGGGGCTCCAGGCCTTTCAGCATCGGGAAGACGTGACGTTGGTCGTCAGCAGGTCCGTATCCGAAGCGGAGCATGAAGCTAGCCCGCTCCGAAACGCTTCGGCTCCACCGTGCGAGGGATGGCGGATGTACGGCCCGTCGAGCCAGGCGGCCGCCAGTCGGCCCACGCACACCACCCGCCGGCCACGAGTGAGTGTTCGAGCGAACGGGAGTCCCGACTCGACCTCGACGCGAGTCGGTCGACGGTTCGTGGATGCGGTGCCGGGATGAGTGGGAACGACGTTCCAGAGGAGGACGTCTTCCTCGAGCCCGAGTTCCGCCAGCACGCGGTGCACGATGGTCGCGGTCGCCTCGGCCGGTCCGACGCCGGTGAGCTGCCGCTCCGACGTGAAGGGAATCCCTGAAACGCGCGCGCCTCGGTACCCGGGCGCCTCGCCCACGAGCAGGATCCGTGCGTCGCGCCGAGAGTCGAGGTATCCGACCAACCGCGCTCGGCGAAGCTGCGAGCGGTGGTACGGGTTGAACGTCTGCCCGATCCGCGCGGCGGCGAGCTCCTCCACGAACGCGGCGGGCGCTACCATGGATCGAGCGTAAACGGGGAGCTCGGGCAACCGGGCTGAGAGGGTGGCTGGTGTGCCGCCGACCCGCCGAACCTGATCTGGGTAATGCCAGCGGAGGGATGCGTGTCGAACGAAGTCGTGGTGGTCGTAGCAGGCGGGAATCCTCCGGATCCCGACGCATTGCTCCAGGTGCCGCTCGGCGTGCCCGTGATCGCCGCGGACAAGGGGCTCGAGCATGCAATCTCGCTCGGTCTCGAGGTGACGGTCGCGGTCGGCGACTTCGACTCGACCTCGCCGGACGTGGTCGCACGTGCGGAGGCGGCCGGGACGACGATCGAAAGGCACCCGGCCGGGAAGGACGCCACGGATCTCGAGCTCGCGCTCGAGCGGGCGCTTTCGATGTCTCCGGAGAGGGTCATCGTGCTCAGCGGCGACGGTGGTCGGCTCGACCACCTTCTCTCGACGCTGTTGCTTCTCGGCTCGAACCGATACGAGGACGTCGAGATCGATGCCGCCGTCGGACGCGCGCGGGTGTGCGTCGTCCGTAGGCAGCGTACGATCGCGGGCACGCCCGGCGAGATCGTCTCGCTCCTCCCGCTTCACGGACCAGCCGAAGGTGTGCACACGGAAGGCCTCGCGTATGCACTCGCGGGCGAGACCCTGGAGCCCGGCTCGAGCCGCGGCGTCTCGAACGTCTTCAGCGCAGACCGGGCCCGGGTCACGCTGGAGCGAGGAACGCTGCTCACGATCCAGCTCCCGGCCACGGATCGAGATTCCCCATGAGAGTGCCTGCAACAGCCGGTTACAGGCAGGTCCACCGGCTCGCCGGGATACTCGCACTCGCTCTGGCTCTCGTCGGTTGCGGAGGCGACAAGTCGCCGCGGGAGGTGATCCTCGTCACGCACGACTCCTTCGTGGTCTCGGACGACGTCGAACAGGAGTTCGAACGTGAGACCGGCATCGACCTCGAGATCCTCATGGCAGGCGATGCCGGCGAGGTGGTGACCAAGGCGGTCCTCACCGCCGGCAACCCGCAGGGAGACGTGCTCTTCGGCGTCGACAACACGCTCCTCTCCCGTGCGCTCGACGGGGACGTCTTCGAGCCGCACGAGTCGGAGGCGCTCGGCAGCGTGGATCCGACGCACATCCTCGATCCGGAGCATCGCGTCACGCCCGTCGATCACGGCGACGTCTGCCTCAACTACGACAAGGAGTGGTTCGCCGAACGCGGAACCGCACCGCCTCGCACGCTCGAGGAGGTGACGCTCGAGCGCTACCGCGATCTCCTCGTCGTGGAGAACCCCGCAACATCGAGCCCCGGGCTCGCGTTCCTCCTCGCGACGATCGCACGCTACGGCGATCTCTGGCAGGGCTACTGGCGAAAGCTGCGCGCGAACGGCGTGCTCGTGGTGGACGGCTGGGAAGAGGCGTACACCGTGCGGTTCTCCGGCGCCGCCGGAAGCAAGGGAAACCGGCCGATCGTCGTCTCGTACGCGACGAGCCCCGCGGCCGAGGTGATCTACCGTGACCCGCGGCCTTCGGAAGCTCCGACCGGCGTGATCGAGGATTCGTGCTTCCGCCAGATCGAGTTCGCGGGCGTCCTTCGTGGAGCTCGAAACGAGGACGGCGCGCGCCGCCTCGTCGACTTCATGCTCTCGAAGCGCTTCCAGGAGGACATCCCGCTCGCGATGTTCGTCTTCCCGGTCATCCGCGAGGCGAGGCTTCCGCCCGAGTTCGTCGAGTACGCGGAGGTGCCGGAGCGCCCGCTCGAACTTCCTCCCGAGGAGATCGAAGCCAATCGCGACCGCTGGGTGAAAGAGTGGACCGACATCGTGATTCGCTAGACGGAGTCAGACCCCAGGGATTCGGCTCCTCGAGGTTGTGGCGAACCGTCACCTATGCGGTCCCGCTCGCATTCCTCGCGCTCTTCTTCGCCTTCCCGCTGCTCTCGATCCTCGAACGCGGCCTTCGGGCCGACGGCTCGCTCGCGTCGCCGCTCGACGTCCTCACAGGCCCGCTGACGAGAGACGTCGTCTGGTTCACGTTCTGGCAGGCACTCGCGTCCACCGCGCTGACCTTTGTGATCGGGCTTCCGACCGCCTACGTCATCGGACGATTCGCGTTCCGTGGCCGAAGGGTCGTGCGGGCGCTCGTCGTCGTTCCCTTCGTCTTGCCGACGGTCGTCGTGGCCCTCGCCTTCCTCGCCGTCCTGCCTGCAGGGCTCGAGCGAGGATGGATCGCGATCCTCATCGCGCATGCGTTCTTCAACGTCGCGGTGGTCGTGCTCGTCGTCAGCACGTTCTGGGCGAGTCTCGACCGGCGCGTGTCCGAGGTAGCCGCGACGCTGGGAGCCACACCGGCGCGCACCTTCCGCGAGGTGACCCTCCCGCTGCTCGCGCCCTCTCTGGCTGCCGCAGGCTCGATCGTCTTCCTCTTCTCGTTCACCTCGTTCGGGATCGTGCTCATTCTCGGTGGCCCGGCCTATTCCACGATCGAGGCGGAGATCTACAACCAGGCGGTTCGCATCTTCGACCTACGCGCTGCCGCGATCCTCTCTGCCGTCCAGCTCATCTGCGTCGGTCTGGCGGTGTGGATCACCCTGAAGCTCGAAGCCGCCGTCGCCGTCGGCGCAGGTCCCCGCTCGGAGCGAGACGTCCTTCGAAAGCCCGGCACCTCGCGTGAGAAGGGGTTCGTCGTCGGAGCGTTGGGTTTGCTCGCGGTGTTCCTCGGCGCACCGCTCCTGGTACTCCTGGAGCGCTCGCTCGCCGTCGGTGATGGATACAGCCTCGAGGCATACCGCGAGCTCGCCCGTCCCACGTCCGCGCTTCTCGTCACGCCGTGGGAGGCGGTCTGGAATTCGCTCGTCTACGCAGCCGCAGCGACGGTCGTCGCGCTCGCCGTCGGCGGTCTCGCCGCAGCCGCGGTCGCTGACAAGCGAGGACCCCGTGCGCTCGACGTCCTGCTCATGCTCCCGCTCGGCACCTCGGCCGTGATGCTCGGGTTCGGATTCGTGATCGCGTTCGATCGCGCGCCGATCGACTTTCGGGCCGAGCCGTGGATCGTCCCGGTCGTGCAGGCGCTCGTCGCGCTCCCCTTCGTCGTCCGCATCGTGGCCCCGACGCTGCGGGCGATCGACGAGCGCCAGCGCGAGGCCGCCGCGATGCTCGGCGCCTCGCCCGGACGGGTGCGCCGCGAGATCGACCTGCCGATCGTGAGCCGGGCGCTGGCGCTGGCAGCCGGATTCTCCTTCGCCATCTCCCTTGGAGAGTTCGGGGCGACCGTGTTCCTCGCTCGACCAGACAGCCCGACGTTGCCCGTCGCGATCTTCCGCTTCCTCGGGCGGCCCGGTGAGATCAACGCCGCACAGGCGTACGCGCTCGCGGTCGTGCTCATGGGGCTGACGGCGATCTCGATCTCCGCGGTGGGGCACTTCCGCGTCCGGCGCAGCTCGATCTGATGCTCCGCGCCGAGGAGGTCACGGTCCGGTTCGGTGTGAAGGTTGCGCTCGCCGGCGTGACGCTCGATGTCGCTCGCGACGAGGTCGTGGCCGTGCTCGGCCCCAGCGGCTCTGGCAAGAGCACCCTCCTGCGGGTGATCGCGGGCCTCCAGAGGCCGGACTCGGGAAGAGTGCTGCTCGAGGGCGAGGATCTCTCGCCGGTCCCCGCTCATCGCCGAGGGATCGGGCTCGTCTTCCAGGATCACGTGCTCTTTCACCACATGGACGTCGCGGGCAACGTCGCCTTCGGGCTGCGGATGCGTGGCGCTTCTCGGAGTGAGATCGAGCGGCAGGTGCACGACGTTCTCGATCTCGTCGGGCTTCGTGGATTCGAGAGACGCTCGGTCGCAACGCTCTCCGGCGGCGAGCAACAGCGGGTCGCTCTCGCGAGAGCACTCGCGCCGGAGCCGCGCGTGCTCCTCCTCGACGAGCCGCTCGGCTCGCTCGATCGCCCGCTTCGGGAACGACTGCTCGAGGACCTCGAAGCGCTCTTCGCGGAGCTGCGCGTGACCGCGCTCTTCGTCACGCACGACCAGGCGGAGGCGTTCGCGCTCGGCGACCGAGTCGCGGTCATGCGCGAGGGCCGGGTGGTACAGGTCGGCACTCCCGACGAGCTCTGGGCGCGGCCGGCCGACACCGACGTCGCTCGCTTCCTGGGGCTCGCGAACGTACGCGACGGGACCGTCGTCCGGCCGGAGGCCGTCTCCGTGCGGAACGCGGGAGCCCGTGGCGCCGGCGACGGAGTCGTCGAAGGTCTCGTTCGCCACGGTCCGACCGTGCGGCTGACGATCCGCCTCGACGACGGATCGCAGCTCGAGGCGGCCGTCGCCTCCCTCCACCACCCGGCCCCGGGCGAACGCGTGACGGTGGAGATCGATCCCGCAGGCGTGCTCGTCGTGCCCGACAATGCAGGATCGTGACGAGAGCTTTCGGGCAGCAGTCAGCAGCGCTCGTAGACGCCGGGTGGGCCGAGCTCGCACACGGTCGGTGACTGAGGCGCGCTCCGCTCCGAGGAGGCAGTACCTGGAGCGGGCCACCTCGCCCGCCGACTACTGCACATTCTTCCGGACGTGCTTTGGCCCGATGATCGCGCTGCGCTGGAGCCTCGCCGATCGAGTTGGAGATTTCGATGCGGAGTTCCTGGCGTTCGCGATGCGCACGAATCGCGGGGCGCCAGAGGGACCGGCGGAGTATCCGTACGAGTACCTGCTCGTCGTCGCACGCACGCGGGACGAATAGCCGGCCACGCAGGCGATGATTCCGGCGTGACCCGCCGCCGCGTCGTCGTCCACGGCTTCGTCCAAGGGGTCTTCTTTCGCGATTCCGTCAGGAGACGAGCGTCGACCGCCGGTGTCAGCGGGTGGGTGCGCAACAACCGGGACGGGACCGTGGAGGCCGTCTTCGAAGGGAATGACCTCGCCGTCGAGCGGCTCGTCGAGTTTTGCCGTGACGGCCCTCGCGGGGCACGGGTGGATCGCGTCGAGAGCGAGGTCGAGGAGCCCGAGGGGCTCGTGGGATTCCTCGTCCGCTAGACGCTACGCGTCGTTCGAGTCGTCCGCATCGTCCCAGGACTCGTCGTCGTCGAGGACCTCGGCATCGTCGAATGCGTCCTCGAGGTCGATCTCGAGGCTCTCCTTCCCCTCGTCCCAGTCGTCCTCGCCGCCGTACCCTTCATCCTGCCACGGATCGCCCATGGCGCCTCCTTCGGTGAAGTGCCGAGCTTATCGCTCGCCGGCGCAGATCCGGTCGCCGGCCATCACCTGATCGAACAACGAGTTGAACTCGCCGTCGCGGCCTCGGTCGGCCTCCGTGAGCCCGGCGACCTCCACCTGAATGACCGGAGTGACGCCCGGCCCGCCCACGGTGACGCGATGCCGCTCGCCCGCCGCTGCCGGTCGCATCTCCTGGCTGGGATAGCCGGCGAACGGCCGCTGGGGAACGAAGCTGTGGCAGAACGTCCCTGTGCCCCTGTGGGTGAGGATGCCCGACTCGCGCCTCCACCCGGCTCCGTATGCGGAGTTGAGCGTGTCGATGTAGAGGTTGCGGCCGTACCTGTCCCTCGGAACCCCTTTTGCGTTCGCACCGAACCCGAAGATCGGCCGGCCGAGGTAGCTGTAGCGGCCGAAGACGCCCTGCCAGCGTCCGTCGTACGTCCAGTTCGGATGGAGCTCGAGCCGGGGAAGCTCGCCCGACCAGTGCGCGACGTGGAGCTCCGAGTTCGTGTGATGGGGGAGCCACGGGTCGAAGCCGAGGAGCGGGAGGCGACGCTGCCAGGCCTGCACGGTCCAGTACGTCCCGTCCGGTGCCTTGCAGGCCGCGACGAGCATCGGGAGTGCCGGGCCGTCGTACGGCCGGCAGCGGTTCCTGAAGCTCTGCCAATACCGGCCATTGCGGTGCTTGCCCCAGCCGCCGGCGTAGTCCCAGTGGAACCGCACCTGGGGAGCGTCAGCCGACGGCGCACGGGCGTTGAGCGCACCCCAGGCGAGCACGCGACGGACGCGCCCGTCGGCCCGCCGATACGTGAAGAGCGCCTCGCCCTTCCCGTTGACCTTCAGCGAGAGGAGAGTGACGTTCGCATCCTGGAGTGGCTCGCTCGCGGTCGCAGATGTGGTCGCGACGACGGCGGCGGCCGCGAACGCGGTCGCGATCAGGGCAAGTCTCATCCACGTCCAGATCGGCGTGACCATCCGTCTTCCAGTCCCTCGAAGGTGGAGTAGGACCCGTAGGCGACCGAGTCGGGTTACTCCCACTCGATCGTCGCCGGCGGCTTCGTGGAGACGTCGTAGACGACGCGGTTCACGCCGGGGATCTCGTTGATCACACGGCTCGAGATCGCCTCCAGCACCTCGTAGGGCAGACGCGCCCAGTCGGCGGTCATCGCATCCTCCGAGGTGACGGCGCGGATGACGACCGGGTACGCGTACGTCCGCTCGTCGCCCTGCACCCCCACCGAGCGAATCGCCGGGAGCACGGCGAAGCTCTGCCAGAGCTTGCGGTAGAGGTCCGCGCGGCGGATCTCCTCGAGCAGGATCGCATCCGCACGCCGGAGGATGGCGAGCCGCTCCTCGGTCACGTCGCCGATGATCCGGATCGCGAGACCGGGCCCCGGGAACGGCTGTCGCCACACCATGCGCTCGGGCATCCCGAGCTCCTCGCCGACGCGCCTCACCTCGTCCTTGAACAGGAGCCGCAGCGGCTCGACGAGCTCCATGCGCATGTCCGCCGGCAGGCCCCCGACGTTGTGGTGCGACTTGATGAGCGAGGCGACGCCGTCCTCGGTCCCGCCCGACTCGATGACGTCCGAGTAGAGGGTTCCCTGGACGAGGAAGCGGATATCCCCCAGCTTTCGCGCTTCCTCCTCGAAGACGCGGATGAACTCCTCGCCGACGATCTTGCGCTTCTCCTCTGGATCTGCGACCCCGGCGAGTCGTGACAGGAATCGCTTCTGCGCCTGCACGTGGACGAGCGGCACGCCGAAGTGGCCCGAGAAGGTCTCCACGACATGCTCGGCTTCGTTCTCGCGCAGGAGCCCGTGGTCGACGAAGACGCAGGTGAGCTGGTCGCCGACCGCCTTGTGCACGAGGAGTGCGGCGACCGCGGAGTCGACGCCTCCCGAGAGCGCGCAGAGGACGCGTTCGCTGCCGATCGCCGCGCGGACCCGCTCGACCTGCTCCTCGATGACGGCCGCCGGCGTCCACGTCGGAGGCACGCCCGCGACCTCGTACAGGAAGTTCTTCAGGATCTCCTGGCCGTGCGGCGTGTGCACGACCTCCGGGTGGAACTGGACGCCGTAGAGGCGCCTCGCGCGATCCTCGAATGCCGCGATGGGCGTCGACTCGGAACTGCCGGTCACGACGGCACCGGTCGGCGCCTCGGTCACCGAGTCGCGATGGCTCATCCAGACGACCTGCTCGTCGGGGAGTCCGTCGAAGAGCGCTCCGGGCGATGCCCGAAGCTCGGTCTTCCCGAACTCGGAACTGCCCGTGCGCTCGACGGCGCCCCCGAGATCCCGAGCCATGAGCTGCATGCCGTAGCAGATGCCGAGCGTGGGGATCCCGAGCTCGAAGATGCCCGGATCGATCTCGGGCGCACCCTCCGCATAGACGGACGCCGGGCCGCCCGAGAGGATCAGCGCGGCGGGATTCCTCCGGGCGAGCTCTGCGGCCGAGAGCCGGTGTCCGACGAGCTCCGAGTACACGCGCGCCTCGCGCACGCGCCGGGCGATCAGCTGGCTGTACTGCCCGCCCAGGTCGACGACGAGGACCGGGCGCTCTTCGGGCGGTGACTCCGGGGTCGGCAGCCGGACGACGTCGCCCATGCTCAGCGCCGGTAGTTCGGCGCGTCCTTCGTGATGGTGACGCCGTGCGGATGGCTCTCCTGGAGACCCGCAGGTGTGATCCGCGTGAAGCGTGCCTTCGTCTTCATGTCCTCGATGGTCGCCGCGCCGCAGTAGCCCATCGACTGACGGAGCCCGCCGACGACCTGCTGGACGATCGGCGCGAGCGGGCCCTTGTATGGAACGCGTCCTTCGATCCCCTCGGGCACGAGCTTGTCGACGTCCTCGACGTCGCCCTGGAAGTAGCGGTCCTTGGAGAACGAGCGCGCCTTCATCGCGCCGAGCGAGCCCATACCGCGGTACTCCTTGAAACGCTCGCCCTGGGCGACGATGACCTCACCCGGGGCCTCGTCGGTGCCCGCGAGCATCGATCCGAGCATGACGACGTCGGCTCCGGCCGCGATCGCCTTCGCGATGTCGCCGGAGGCGCGGATACCACCGTCCGCGATCACGGGAACTCCCTGGCCGGCGAGCGCTTGGGCGGCGTCGTACACGGCGGTGACCTGCGGAACGCCGACGCCCGCGACCACTCGAGTCGTACATATCGAACCCGGGCCCTGCCCGACCTTCACGGCGTCGGCTCCCGCGTCGACGAGGGCGAGAGCACCGTCGCCGGTCGAGATGTTCCCCGCGACGAGCTCGATCTCGTGCCTGGCCCTGATCTTCCGGACGACGTCGAGGACGCCGTGCGAGTGGCCGTGCGCCGTGTCGACGACGAGGACGTCGACCTCGGCTCTGACGAGCGCCGCGGCGCGCTCGAGCGCGTCCGTTCCGACGCCCACGGCCGCACCGACCTGCAGGCGTCCCTGGTCGTCCTTCGTCGCGTCGGGGTACTTGATCTTCTTCGAGATGTCCTTGACGGTGATGAGCCCCTTCAGCCGTCCGTCGGCATCCACGACCGGGAGCTTCTCGATCTTGTTGCGGTGGAGGATCGCCTCGGCTTCCTCGAGCGTCGTGCCGACCGGCGCGGTGACGAGGTTCCGGCTCGTCATCAGCGCCGAGACGGGCTGTGAGATATCGGTCTCGAAGCGGAGGTCCCGGTTCGTGAGGATGCCGACGAGCACCCCTTCGTCGTCGACGATCGGAACGCCCGAGATCCGGTAGCGCCCCATCAGCTCGAGCGCGTCGGCGACGAGGTCGCCCGCGCGCAGCGTCACCGGCTCGACGATCATCCCCGACTCGGAGCGCTTGACCTTGTCGACTTCGGCGACCTGATCCTCGATCGAGAGGTTGCGGTGGACGATCCCGAGCCCGCCGGCACGAGCGAGCGCGATCGCGAGCCGCGCCTCGGTGACGGTGTCCATCGCCGCCGACACGATCGGGATGTTCAGCGAGATCCGAGGAGTCAGCCGCGTGACCGTCGAGACGTCATTGGGAAGCACGTCCGACTCCGCCGGGAGCAGGAGGACGTCGTCGAACGTCAGCCCTTCCTTCCCGAACTTCCGCTCGAATGCAACGAGGCGCTCGATCTCCTGCTGGCCAAACTCGGTCTCCATCCCGCGACGTTAGCAGCGCCCGCCGACGACCGATCAGCCGAGGGCGATGCCGAGCTCGTCGAGGCGCTCCCGCGCTCTCGCCGCGCCGGTGATGTCGCCTTTTGCCTCGAGGAGAGCGAGGGCGAGCGCTGCTGCGCGGGACGCCGCAGCGGGATCACCCGCGCGCGACAGCGTCTCGGCGTGCATGAGCTGGACGTCCGCCCGCGCGAAGAAGAAATCAGTCGTCTCCACGGCTTCCGCCGCACGGCGAAGGAGCACCTCAGCCTCCTCGTGGCGCTGGTCGTGCGACAGGAGGCAGCCGTCGATGGCGTCCGCAAATACGAAGTTGATGAGATCGCCCGGAGGGCTCGCCTCGCGGGCGACCTCCGACATCTCTCCGGCTTCGCCGAGGCGGCCTTGGATATACAGGCACTGGGCGAGACGCGCGACGACGGTCGAGAAGAAGGCGAGATTGCCCAGCGCCCGCAGTTGCTCGACGCCCTCCCGGAGGTGCCTCTCCGCGGCCGACTCGTCGCCGGCGTGATGCTCGATCCACGCGCCGTGGAGCCTCACTCCGGCGGCACTCACGGCCATGCCTGCCGATCGGTAGAAGTCCAAGCCGATCGCGAACAGCTTGCGAGCCTGCTCGAAATCGCCCTGCATCGCGAGCAAACGTCCAAGGGTGGTGGCGGCGCCGGCTCGGAGCTGGATCGAGTCCCCGGCCTCCCGCTCCAACGCGCTCACGCGCTCGATCGCCTCCGGTACCGGCGTCGGCCCGAACACCAACGCGGATCGAACCCACCAGAGGAGATCGTCGGTGCGGCGATACACCCCCGCCCGGCGAAAGTGCGCGAGGCCCCGCTCGCTCGCCGCAGCCGTCTCGGCTGCGCGCAGGCTCACCCACTTCTCTCCAGCGAGACTCCACCAGTAGTACCCGAGGCCCTCGTCGTGTTTCGCCGCCTCGAGAACTCGATGGGCGTCCTCCAGACGCTCGATCCGCTCCTCGACGGAGATCGAGCCACCTCCGAAGAAGTCGATGGAGTTCTCGACGACCGTTGCGATCGCCGCCGTCACGGAATCGTCGGAGAGGCGTGCCTGCGCGAGAGCCGACCGGGCCGCTTTCAGGTCATCGGACTCCAACAGGGCGAGCGCCAGGTCGGGGGCGAGCCTGAGCCGCCTCGAGTCGGCTTCGGGGAGAATCGAGGTCGCTCGGCGGAACAGCGACTGAGCCGCGCTGAAGTCGCCGCGGTCAACCGCGCTGCGCCCGGCGGCGGCGAGACGGTCCGAGGCCCGCGCCGCAAGCCGAGAAAGCTCCGGATCGTCGGCATCGAGTTCGAAGCGGTACCGATGCGCCTGCTC
>DATIBA010000049.1:0-2976 GCA_035457765.1 Gaiellaceae bacterium | reverse complement strand
AACCGGGACATGTCCCGTGGTCTGCCCCCAGGTAGAAATCGAAGCGTGCAAGTCACGTTCGAGCGACGCTATCGCGGGCCGCTGAAGTCCGCGAACGGCGGATACGCCTGCGGCCGGCTCGCCGCTTTCGTCGGCGCGGATGAAGTCGAGGTCACGCTCCGCCTGCCGCCGCCGCTCGACCGACCCCTCACCGTCGAGGACGGGGGCGACTCGGTGAGGCTGCTCGACGGAGACGCCGTCGTGGCCGAGGCGCGACCGGCGCACCTCGAGCTGGAGCTCCCTGGCCCGGTGTCCGTCGCGGTCGCCGAGGAGGCACGGTCGCTCCACGTGCGAGTCGGGAATCCTGACTTCGCGGAATGTTTCACCTGCGGGACCCGAGGTGCCGACGTCGGCCTCGGCGTTTACGTCGGCTCGGTCGAGAGCCGCGAACCTCTGCACGCGGCGCCGTGGGTCGTGCACGAGTCCGGCCCGGAGATCGTGTGGGCGGCGATCGACTGTCCCGGTGCCTACGCAGTGGGAGCTGCAGGTCGTGGAGACATCGTGCTGGGCCGCATGACGGCCCGCGTGGATCGCGTTCCCGAGATCGGTGACACGTGCGTCATCACGGCCTGGCCGCTCGAGGAGGACGGGCGGAAGCTCTTCGCCGGCACCGCGCTCTTCTCCGAGGACGGGGAGCTGCTCGCGCTCGCGCGTCAGGTCTGGATCGTCCCTCGCTCGTAGCGGGGAGGCTCGCCGGGCGTCGCCCGGTCAGCGGGGGGTCAGCGCGACGAGCACGCCGCCGTCGTCGTCGTAGGCCGGGAAGAAGTCGGCGGTGACGCGCTTCTCGATCCCCGCTCGCGTTCGTATCTCGAGCTCCTGCCCGAGCTTCCTCACACCCCATTCCCGGACGACCTCGATCGGCGATCTGTCCGACAGCGCGAGCGCCTCCCCGACGTCCCGCCCGATGAGATCCGAGTCACGGAATCCGGTGAGCTCGAACACGCCTCGACCGGCAGCGAGCACGCGCGTGTTGCGGTCGCAGACGACGAAGCCCGTCTCCGGGGCGGGATAGTAGTCCTCGAGCAGCTCGAAGAGGAAGCCGAACGCGCAGCTGCGGCACTGGAGGGCCTGCCTCGAGAATCCGTCGTAGCCGTCCAGGTCGACGGACCGCTGCTTGCAGTTGGGACAGATGAAGAACGGCACCACCTCATCGTACGGACGCCGCCGTTCGCCGAGCGTTAACGCCGAAGGCGAATCGCGTTGAGATCGCCGGCGACGATCTCCTCGGCTCGCACGATCAGATCCTCGATGTCGTCGTGTTCCGCGTGGATGTATCGGCCTGCGAGCGCGTCGGCGCGGCCGGACGCGAGAACGCGAACGAGTCTGGGCGCGAGCTCGGGCGGTGTCCAGGGTGCGTTGTCGCCCATTCGTTCCGTCATCGACGTTCGTACGAGACCCGGACTGATCAGGAACACGCGGACGCCGTACGGCCCGAGCGCAGCCGCCAGAATCTCGGTGAATCGACCGAGCGCCGCCTTGCTCGGCCCGTACGACGTGCCGAGCGCGATCGTCGGACTTGCGATCGGAAGGTAGGAGCCGCCGCTGCCGACGTTCACGATTCGTCCGTGACCGCGCGCGGCCATGCGGGCGCCGACGGCGCGGCAGCAGAAGTACGTACCGCGCACGTTCACCTCGAAGACCCGCCACCACTCGTCAGGCGACTCCTCGAGGAACGGCTGGTCGCTTCCGGGGATACCGGCGTTCGCGACCAGCAGATCGATGGGCCCGAGCTCTCGCTCCGTGCGCTCGACCCAGTGCTCCACGTCGCCGAGGCGGGTCACGTCGCCGACGAGTCCCAGCCCGCCGATCTCCTCTGCGACCGCGTCGACCGTCTCGCGCGTTCGCCCCGTGACGGTGACCGTCATGCCCGCAGCGGCCAGCTCGCGCGCGATGGAGGCTCCGATCCCGCGCCCGCCTCCCGTGACGAGAGCGACGCCCTCGAGCGCGTCAGATGGCACGACCGATCTCCTCGAGCGCCTCCGGGTTCTCGAGCGTGGAGAGATCGCCGGGATCGAGCCCGAGGGCGCGCGCTCTCACAGCGCGGCGAACCACCTTGGCGCTCCGCGTTTTCGGAAGGGCCGAGACGAAGACAACGCGGTCCGGTGTGAAGGGCTTCCCCAGCTCACGGGCAACAGTAGCCGCGATGTCGGCCTCGGATGCTTCGCCTCCCGGTGCCAGAACGCAGTAGAGCCACGCCACCTCGCCTTTGACCTCGTGCGGGATCCCGACTGCCGCCGCCTCGACAACCGCCGGATGGCCGACCGCTGCCGACTCGAGCTCGGACGGTCCGATGCGCTTGCCGGCGATGTTCAGCGTGTCGTCCGAGCGCCCGTGGAGGAACCAGTAGCCGTCGTCGTCGACCGACGCCCAGTCGCCGTGGGTCCAAACGCCCGGGAACCGCCGCCAGTACGTCTCGAGGTATCGGTCTCTGTCGCCCCAGATCCCCCGCGTCATCCCCGGCCACGGCCGCTTGCAGACGAGCTCTCCGACCTCGCCGCGCACCGATCGCCCCCGATCGTCGAAGACGTCCATATCCTCGCAGAGCGCGGGGAACCCGACCGAGCAGGGCTTCGTGGCGTGCATCGGGGTCACCGAGAGGAAGCAGGCACCAACCTCGGTTCCACCCGAACAGTTCACGATCGGAATCCGCCCTCGTCCGCAGACGTGCTCGTCGAGCCATTCGTACGGGCCGCGGTTCCAGGGCTCGCCGGTCGTGACGACCGAGCGCAGCGACGAGAGGTCGGCGTCGGGGTCGCCGTACGGGATGAGCGCGCGTACGAGCGTCGGCGAGACGCCCAGCATCGTGATCCGCTCGTTTTCGACCGTCCTCCAGAGACGGTCCGGCGGCCGGTCGGGCGCGCCCTCCAGGAACACGATCGTGGCACCACACGCCATTCCCCCGACGACCGTCCACGGCCCCATGATCCAGCCCATGTC
>DATIBA010000048.1:0-17429 GCA_035457765.1 Gaiellaceae bacterium | reverse complement strand
GTAACGTCGTGAGGAGGGTCCTGAGGTCGTCGCGTACCCCGAGCGCACGGCGAGCGAACTCCTCGTACGGCCTTGAGGTCGTCAGCTGGAGCTCCTGCTCCCTGACGCGGAGTCTCTCGAGCGCGTTCGCGTGATCCGAGGCACGCTCGCGACGTCCCGCGTGGCTCGCGAAGATCCTGATGCTCCCGCCGTTGACGTCGTTGAGATCGGCGCGGACGACTTCGAGGCCGTGCTCGTCGAACAACCGCTCGATCACGGCAAGTGAGTAGTACTCGAGATGCTCGTGGCAGATCGTGTCGAAGCTCGACTTCTCGAGCATCGTCGGCATGTACGAGAACTCGCTGACCCAGATGCCGTCGTCTTCCAGCGAGCGTGCGATGTCCCCCACGAACTCTCCGGGCTGCTCGAGGTCGTAGAACATCGCGATGCTGGTGATGACCCGAGCCTTGCGGCCCGGGCACCGTCGAGCGAGTACCGCCGCGCTGAAGAAGTCGTTGATCACGTCGTAGCCCTTGGCTACGGCGTATCGCGTCACGTCCGACGGGTCGACGCCGAGCAACGTGAGGTCGGTACTCCCGTAGCCGTCGAGGAGCGTGCCGTCGTTGCACCCGATATCGACGACCAGGTCACCCGCTCGCAGGCCCCCGACCGCTGACGCCGCCTGCGACGCGATCTCGTGCAGGTTCTCGGTCATCGATCTGTTGATCCCGCTGCGGTACCAGTACGAGTGGTACAGCGCCGACCCCGGCACCGTGTGCCGGAGCTGAACGAGACCGCATGCGCCGGTGTGCTCGACCGGGTCGCATCGCACGAGCTGCAGCGGAAGCCTCGGCTCGGGCATTCCCGCGGCTCCTGGAGGCCTGAACGCGCCTGCGATGCACTGGTCGCCGAGGTCGATGACGGGCGCGAGAGGAGCCGATCCGCAGATCCGACACGTCGTCCGCTCGGCGACGCTGGCAGCGATGACGTCGTTCTCTGACTGCGGCTCCATGCGAGGCGGGTCAGGTGAGTGAGTGGGAAGGCTGTTTCGACCCTTGCCCTCGCGCCGCGATCCGCCCGCGATGCTCGTCGAGGGTCGAGTGCGTCACCTGGTAATCGAAGCGACGAAACTCGGCGTAGGCACGAAGCGCCTTCCCGTACAGACGCGGGCGAAAGCGCGCGCCGTGGCCGCCGAGCATCAGAGAGCACAGAGCCAGTCGTCGCTCCGCCATATCGCGTACGCGAGACGCGTCGGGGATCCCGCGGGCGACCCACCATTCCCAGACGCGGTAGAGATTGAAGGTGTACTGCCAGCGGTGCTGCCAGATGTGATCGTGGAGCGCTCGACGCGTCATGCTCGACGACGAGAGCACGTTCGTGACGAGGCGTTCGCCGATCAACTCGACTCCACCGCCCTCGGCCGCGAGCTCCGAGAGGAATCCGACGTCGTTGCCGTAGGGGTGGCGCTCGTAGTCGAATCCGCGCGGGTTCTCGATCTCGATGTGGCGGTCGAACACGACACGAGCTGTCCTCGTCTCGTACACCGAGCAGATCTGCGAGATGGGGAACCGCCGCAGGAAGATGCCCTCCGAGTATTCGACGGGCGTTGCGATACCCGCGTCGGCCGCGTAGTAGGGGAGAACGCGACCGTCTCGCTCGACCTCCCCGCTGCACGTCACGATCTTGCGGTGACCTTCCTCGACCGCCCTAGCTGCGCCCGCCATCATCTCAGTGCTGTACGAGGGCTTGAGGACGTCATCAGCCCATACGAAGCTGCACCAGTCTCCCGTGATCGCGTGGAGTGCCACTCGCCAGGCGCGCACGGGCCCGCTGTTGTGCTCGGAGGTCAGGAGCCGAGCCTCGATCTCGGGGTCCGCGGTGGCGAACAACCGCTCGACGATCTCTCGAGTGGCGTCCTGGCTGCACTCGTCGTACACGAGGACCTCCAGCGGGCGGTACTCCTGCGCCAACACGCTTGCCAATGTGCGCTCGATGGTCTCCCCACTGCGAAACGTGGGGATCATCAGCGAAAGCTTCACCGATCGAACCCGACTGACGCCGCCGTCCGGTACACGTCTTCGTGCTTGCGGGCCGTCTCGTCCCACGTGAACTCGGCCGCTCGTGCGAGCCCGCGCTCCACGAGCTCGTCTCTGCGAGCGTCCGTCTCGAGGATCCCCGCTGCGATCGCCTCGACGTCCGTCGGGTCGAAGAGCGCTGCGGCCTCGCCGCACACCTCCGGGATCGCACCCGCATCGGCCGCCGCAACGGGGCAGCCCGAGGCCATGGCCTCGAGCGGCGGCAAGCCGAATCCTTCGTAGAGACTCGGATACACGAGGCACGCCGCCCGCCGGTAGAGGCTCGCGAGCTCCGACGTCGACACCACGCCGAGGCTCTCGACGCCATCGGGCAGCGTGCCCAGGCGCTCGAGACCGCCGCCGGTGAGGACGAGGCGAAGCTTCGGTCGGGTCGCGCGAAGCCTCGCGAAGGCCTCGAAGAGGCGGGGATGGTTCTTGTGCGGCCACGGTCTCGCGGGATAGAGGATGAACGGCTCGCGTTCCTCGTCTCCGGGCCGGAACACCCCGTGATCGATGGCGAGCGGGATCACGTGGACGCGATCCTGAGTGAGGCCCAGCCGCTCGAGCGCACGGTTCCGTACGAACTCGCTCGTGACGACGACGGCGTCTGCGATACGCGCTGCGCGGTCGTATGCGATCCGGCGGAACGAGCGCCGCGCCGGGCCGAAGAAGTCGGGCAGGTCCCGGTGCTGGATGTCGTGGAGCGTCACGACCGTCGCCGCAGTCGTTCGAGGAAGCGGAACGGTCAGGGCGTAGTGGACGACGTCCATCTTCTGGAGCTTCTCGCCGACTTCCTGCGTGCGGCGTGCGGACAACGCCATGGCCAGGATGCGAGAGGGGCCACGGCGCCCGACCGGCGGGTCGGCTACCTCGATCGTCGGCAGGCCGTCCGCGGCGTCCTTCGCGTGTGTCGGGACGAACACGGCGTACTCGTGCGTCCCGATTCGCGAAAGGGCGTGAACGAGCTGGCGTGCGTACGTCTCCGACCCGCCGAGGTCGTTCGGAGCGAGCGTGAGCAAGGAGATTCCTACACGCACCGTCTCCGATCCTACTGGGCCGGTCTTACGGCCCCGCCGAGCGCTGCACTAGAATGCCGCGATGCCCTCTGATAGAGCCAAAAACGGCGAATCTGCAGGGGTTTCGGTCGACGTAGAGGAGCTCTTCCAGCGACTCCGGGACGAGGTCCGACGCTCCGGGGCGGATCCCGGCGCCGGATCGGCCAGCGACGAGGAACGTCGCGCCGCGCGCGCCGAAGCGGAACGGCTCTGGCCTGTGTCCGCGGATCGCTCGCTTCGCCTGCGACCGGGTGTGCGCGGGGGGCTTGGTACGCCGGTGAAGGCTGTGCTCCGCAAGCTCATGCGCTGGTACGTCGAGCCGCTCGCGTACGACCAGCGTTCGTTCAACGCGGCGTCGCTCAGGCTCATCGACGACCTCCAAGAGCAGGTCGACCGGCTCCAGGCCGAGGTCCACGCGCTCCGCACGAACCGGTCACCATGAAGGCACCTCACGTTCCTGGGGCGGCTCTCCCTGAGGCCAAGAATCCTGCCGCGAGGGGCGTCGGACTTCGGCGGAGCCCCGCTCTGGCCCCGGAAGGTGCCCAACATCGTCCGGGACTCCCGAAACTCTGGCCGGGCGGGAGCCGAAGGCGCTCGGGGTCACGAGGATGAGGATCGCCGTCTGTCGGCCGCAGGTGCCGTTCGCGCGCGGTGGGGCGGAGATCTTCACGGACCGTCTCGTCGAAGAGCTGCGCGCCCGAGGACACGAATCCGACCTCGTCAGCGTTCCGTTCAAGTGGTACCCCGGTGTGCGCGTGCTCACGCAGGCGTTCCTCTGGCGGATGCTTGACCTCGACGAGGCGGACGGAAGGCCGATCGACGTCGTCGTCGCGACGAAGTTCCCCTCCTATCTCGTGCGCCATCGCAACAAGCGGGTGTGGCTCGTCCACCAGTTCCGGCAGGCCTACGAGCTCGACGGGACCGAGCTCGGACAGTTCGACGACTCCCCTGGAGCACGCGCGCTCCGCCGGAAGGTGCAGGCCCTCGATCGGGTCGCGCTCGGGGAGGCGACTCGGCTCTTCGCCATCTCACGCAACGTCGCCCGCCGGCTCGAGGCGTCGACCGGGCTCGAAGCCGAGGTGCTCTCACATCCGCCCCAGGCGCTCGAGTTCCGGTGTGAGAGTTACGGCGACTTCGTCCTCTCGGTGAACCGGCTCGACCGCGCGAAGCGGATCGACCTCCTGCTCGAGGCGGCCGCCCTCGACGCCCGGCTCCGAGTCGTGATCGCGGGAGACGGCCCCGACCGCGAGCGGCTCGAGCAACTGGCCCACGACCGTGGTCTCGATGGTCGCGCACGCTTTGCCGGTCGCGTCTCGGAGGAAGAGCTCGCCGATCTCTACGCTCGGTGCCTGGCCGTCTACTACGCACCCGTGGACGAGGACTACGGGATGGTCCCGCTCGAGGCATTCCTGTCCGAAAAGCCGGTTCTCACGACGACCGATGCGGGCGGCCCGCTCGAGGTGGTCGCCGACGGCGCAACAGGCCTCGTCGTCTCGCCGGATGCAGGCGAGCTCGCTCGCGCGGCCGGCTGGCTCCACGACCACCGAGACGACGCTGCGTTGCTCGGTCGTGCCGGCCAAGCGGTCGCAGCGGAGGTCACGTGGGACCGCGCGATCGGGAGACTGCTGGCATGAGCAACGCTGGCGAAGCCGCACTCGCACTGCGTGGCTCTGAGCCACGAGGTCATCCCGTGCCAGCGCCCAACCCGGGGGTCTGGCGATGAGGGTCGCGTACTTCTCGCCCATGCCGCCGGAACGCAGCGGCATCGCCGACTACAGCGCACTGCTCCTCCCCGCGCTGCGGGAGCGGCTCGACGTCACGGTCGTGAAACGAGGTCGGAAGCGGGCTCCACGCGGGACGGACGTCTCCCTGTACCACGTCGGGAACAACCCCGAGGCCCACGACTGGATCGTCGATGCGCTCCGCAAGGACGACGGCGTCGTCGTCCTGCACGACTTCGTGCTTCACCACCTCGTCGCCGGGCTGACCATCGGCCGCCGCGACGGCCACGGCTACCTCGATGCGATGGAGCGCGAGTACGGGGTCGTCGGTCGGCTGCTCGCTCACGGCGTCCTCGACAAGCGAATCCCGCCGCTCTGGGAGTCACGCCCGGCGGATTTTCCGCTCGCGTCGTTCGTCCTCGAGCGTGCGAGCGGCGTCATCGTGCACTCGCGGATGGTTGCCGACCTCGTGCGTGGCGCGGGCTACACGGGGCCGCTCTGGCGGATCCCACATCCGGCGTGGCCTGTCCCTGCGATCGCGCCCGTGCGGGTCGCCGGGGGAACGGTCATCGGCTGCTTCGGAGTCGTCAACTCGAGCAAGCGCGTGCCCGAGCTGCTCACCGCGACGGCGAAGGTGCGCGAGGACCACCCTGACGCGACGCTCCTGCTCGTCGGCCCGACGTCGCCGGGCTTCGACCTCGAGCGCCGGCTTCAGCGCCTCGGACTCACGGCGGGCGGGCTCGTCCGCGAGGGTTGGGCGGACGAGTCGCGACTCTGGGCGCTCATGAAGGGGGTCGACGTCGCCGTGAACCTGCGGAACCCCACGATGGGCGAGACCTCCGGCAGTGTGATTCGCGCGATCTCGCTCGGCAAGCCGCTCGTCGTGAGCGACGTGGGGTGGTTCTCGGAGCTGCCGGACGAGGTCGCACTGAAGGTTCCGGTCGGCGACGACGAGGTGGCGGTGCTCGTGGCGGCGCTCGATCTCCTCGTCACGAGAGGCGACGTGCGTGAGGCGATGAGCACCGCGGGTATCGAGCTCGCCCTTCGCGAGCACGCCCTCGGTCGGGTCGCCGAGCTCTACGCGGCGGCGCTCGAGGAGGCCGCTGGGGGCGCCGCCGTCGCTGACTCGGTGCTGCTCGACGTAAGCAAGGCCGCAGCGGAGGTGGGGATCTCGGCGGACGCGGACGAGGCGAGGGAGATCGCCCACCGGCTCGCCGAGGTCGGGCTTGGGTAGAACCCTGCGCCGGGTACCGGTCTGGGCCTGGCTCGGCACGATCGTCGTCGGTTCAGCGGCGTTCCGCGCCGCCCTCGCCCGGGAGATCGTCGCCCCGTTCATCATGGTCGACGAGGTGATCTGGTCCGAGGTCGCGCGTGGCCTCGCCGACACGGGAGAGCCGTTACTACGGGACCAGCCGGATCCGGGCTACAGCATCGTCTACCCGCTCCTGATCAGCCCGGCGTACGCGCTCTTCGAGAGCCTGCCCGACGCGTACGCGGCCGTGAAGACGCTGAACGCCGTCGTCATGTCGCTCGCGGCGATCCCGGCGTTCCTCCTGGCGCGGCGGGTCGTGCAGGACGGGCTCGCCCTCCTGGCGGCGCTCCTCGCGGTCGCGCTCCCGTCGCTTGCGTACACGGGGACGGTGATGACGGAGAACCTCTTCTACCCGCTCTTCCTCCTCCTCGTCCTCTTCCTCGTCCTCGTGCTCGAGTCGCCTACCGCACCGCGTATCGTCGTCCTCTTCGTGCTCCTGGCCGTCGCCTTCGCGACCCGCGTCCAGGCGATCGCGGTGCTTCCGGCGATCTTTCTCGCGCCGCTCCTGCTCGCCGCCTTCGAGCGGCGAGGCGTTCGCCCGATCCTCATGCGTTTTCGGTGGCTGTACGGGATTACGGCGTGTCTCGTCATCGCCGCGCTCGTCGTTCGGCTCGTCGCGGGGCGCTCCGCGCAGGAGTTGCTCGGCGCCTACTCGCCCGTCGACGAGGCGGGCTACGACGCGGGAGAGGCTCTTCGGTACCTCTGGTGGCACGCTGCCGAGTTCGCGCTGTACGTCCTCGTGATCCCCCTCGCCGCGACCATCGTCCTGCTGGGTCGGGCCCGTTCTCTCGACGGCCGGCTCCAGGCGTTCCTCGCGGCGACCGTTTCGGTGACGGCGTGTCTTCTTCCTGTTGTGGCGACGTTCGCGTCTCGCTTCTCCGACCGGATCGAGGAGCGGAACCTGTTCTACGTGGCGCCCCTCTTCTGCATCGCGCTCCTCGCGTGGGTCGAGCGCGGAGCTCCTCGTCCGCGCGCGCTCGCCGTCGTCGCGGCACTCGTCTCGGCGCTCCTCGTCGTCGCGATCCCCTTCGACCGCTTCCTCACAACGTCCGCGATCACCGACACGCTCATGCTGCTACCGCTGTGGTCCTTGCAGGATCGGATCGGCGAGGGCTGGATCACCCCCGTGGTGCTCGTGCTCGCTGGCGGTCTCGCCGTCTCGTTCCTCGTCGTGCCGCGCCGTTTCGCGATCGCCTTGCCGCTCGTCGTCCTCGGCCTCTGGGTCCTGGCGATCCGACCCATCTGGTGGGGAACACACGGATTCGAGCGGTTCTCCCGAGGAGCGCTCTTCCAGGGGATCCAAGCGGCCGATCGCGACTGGGTCGACCGCGTGCTTCCCGGAGATGCGCGGACGGCGTTCCTCTGGACCGGGCGCACGGACCGCCTGACCGTAAACCAGACGGAGTTCTTCAACCGCGGCGTCGGCCCCGTCTACTACTTGACCGAGCCGACGCCGGGAGGCCTTCCCGAGACGCGCGTGCAAATCCATCCCAGGACCGGTCGCGTCACGCTTCCCGACGGCGCACCGGTCCGCGACCGGTTCCTCCTCGCCGACTCGTCGTTCGAGCCGGACGGTACGCCGGTGGCGAGCGACAAGGGTTGGGGCGTGACCCTCTGGCGTGTGAGTCAGCCCCTCGTGTCCGCTGTCGAGATCGCCGGCGTGTATCCGAGCGACACCTGGTCGGGAGAGAAGGTGACCTACGTCCGCCGGCGATGTGCGCCGGGGCGACTCTCCGTGTCGCTCTCGAGCGACGCGGGCCTGTTCTTACGGCCGCAGACGATCGTCGCCCGTTCGAACGGTGCGGTCGTCGGTCGTGTGCGACTGAGACCCGAGGGTCGCGCCGTGCTGAGCGTCCCCGTCGCGCCGCTCGCCGGGACGAAGGAGTGCCGAGTCGTGTTCACGGTGACGCCGACTGCCGTGCCCGCCGAGGTCACCGGCGGAGACAACCCCGATCCGCGCGAGCTCGGCGCGCACTTCAACCGCTTCGTCTACCGGCCCTCGCCGTGAGGGTTCCTCGCGGCAATGAGATGTCGCTCGCAAAGGAGGCGAGCGCAAGGAGCGTGGACAGTACAACGAGGTACGGACGCGCGACGAGCGCGATGCATCCTGCTGCGAGCGGCGTCAGCCTCCGGCGGAGCCCGGCTCCGCCGGGCGGGAGCCGGAGGCGGTCAGTGCCATGAGGATCGTCTTCGACGTCTCCCCCCTCTCACACCCGCTGCTCGGGATCGGGAACTACATTCGGGGTTCCCTGGGCGGGCTCGTCGAGGTCGCCGCCGGAGAGCACGAGATCGTCGCCTTCGCGCCGACGAGCATCCGCGGACCGGAGCGGATCCGTGCCGCGCTCGACGGTATCGACGTCGACCTGCGGACGTGGCGCCTACCGTTCTCGCATGCGGCGAGGACGGGTTGGAGCCGTGCGGGGCGCCCGGCTGCCGAGCGGATCCTCGGCCGCGTCGACGTGCTCCATTTCAGCGACTGGATGTTTCCGCCACAACGAGGCGGAGTGCGGGCGACGACCATCCACGACCTCGTGCCGCTCCATCACCCCGAGTGGACGACCGCGCGGACGCGGTCGATGCACGGCCGCAAGTACACGAACGCCGCGGCCACGTGCGATCTCGTGTTCGTGAACTCCGAGTTCACCGGCCGCGACGTCATCGAGACGCTCGGCGTCGCGCCGGAGCGCGTTCACGTCGCTCATCCGGCGCCGAAGGACGTGTTCGCCAGTCTCGGCCGGAGGGCCGAGCTGGGCGGGCCGTACGTCCTCACCGTCGCGACCCTCGAGCCGAGGAAGAACCTGCAGGCGCTCGTCGAGGCTCATCGCCTCCTCGGCGGCGATCTCCTCCTCGCGGTCGTCGGCGCGGAGGGGTGGGGGGAGCAGCCCCTGCTCGACGATCCGCGCATCCGTCGGCTCGGGTACGTCTCGGACGAGGAGCTCGCCCGCCTCTATCGAGGGGCCGCGGTCGTCGTGTATCCCTCGCGCTTCGAGGGATTCGGGATCCCCGTCCTCGAGGCGATGGCCTGTGGCGTTCCCGTCGTCGCATCCTCGGACCCGTCGCTCGACGAGGCGAGCGGCGACGCGGCGATGCGAGCGGATCCCGACGATCCTGCGTCAATCGCCGCAGCGATCGACCGAGCGCAGGCCGAGCGCGAGCGGCTCGTCGCCGCCGGGCTCGAGCATGCGAGCCGATTCTCCTGGCGGGCGGTCGGGGAGATCTTCCTGCGGGCGTACGAGAGAGCCGCACGCTGATGCGGACCGAGGAAGTGCTCCTCGTCGTGTACCGGCCGGCTCCGCCGACCATGCGACAGACCGACGCAAGCGAGTTCCTCGTGCTGCTTCGCTCGCCCGAGCGCCACGGGTACTGGAATCTCGTCGCCGGGGGTGTCGAGGAGGGAGAGACGGCGAGCGCCGCCGCGAGGCGCGAGCTCCTGGAGGAATCCGGTCTCGGAACGCCCACACGCTTCGAGCCTCTCCCTCTCGAGCTCGGGTACGTTCGCCCGGAAGGGTCAAAGGTGGTCGTGCACGGGTTTCTCGCGGCGGCTCCACAGGGCTGGGAGCCCGTCCTCGACGAGGAGCACGTCGAGTACCGCTGGTGCTCCCCCGGGGACGCGGACGACCTGCTCGCCTACCCTGAGCCGCGGGAAGCGGTCGCCTTCGTCGCGCGCCTCCTGGCGGAGGAAGCTTGTTGAAAGTCGCGATCGACACGTCTCCGTTGATGCAGACGCGAGCCGGCACCGCCCGTCACGTGCGCGGTCTCCTCGGAGCGCTGCGAGCGCGGCCAGGGGTCGACCTCGAGCTTCTCTCCTTCGGCGGGGCCGGCCGATTCTCGAGCGTCGTGCGAGATGCGCTCTGGTACCCGATCGGACTGGGACGACGCGCCCGAGCCGTCGACCTCCTGCACTGCACGACTTTCCGCGGCCCCGCCGGTGGGCGCGTCCCCAGGGTGCTGACCGTGCACGACCTTGCGATCCTGCGCTTCCCCGAGGTCTTCCCACGGTGGCATCGCCTGTACGGGAGAACCGGGCTGTCGCGTGTCCTTCGAGCCGCCGACGCGATCGTCGCCGTCTCCGAGTTCACGAAGTCCGAGACCGGCGAGCTGGTCGGCGTTCCAATGGAGCGGATTCGAGTCGTTCCGAACGGGGTCGATCCTGCATTCGTCGCGGACGGGCCGCGAGCGGATGGTGACTACGTGCTCGCGGTGGCCACGCTCGAGCCCCGCAAGAACCTGAGCCGGGTGGTCGAGGCGGCGGACGTCGCCGGTGTCGCGTTGCGAGTGGTCGGCGCTCGGGGCTGGGGCGGTGTCGAAGTTCCCGGGTGGGTGGGAGAGGTGCCCGACGCGCAGCTCGCCGCGCTCTATCGAGGTGCCCGCTGCGTCCTCTACCCCTCGCTCTACGAGGGTTTCGGACTCCCGGTGCTCGAGGCGATGGCGTGTGGGGCGCCCGTCGTCACCTCTCGCGGGGGATCGACCGAAGAAGTCGCCGGGGGTGCGGCGATCCTGGTCGATCCGCTGGAGGTGGATTCGATCGCCGACGGCATCCATCAGGCTGCATCGCGTCGCGACGAGCTCGTCCCGCTCGGGCTCGCACGCGCTCGAACGTTCGCCTGGGAGCACGCTGCGGACTCCATCGTCGAGTTGTGGCGGGAGTTGACGTGAGCGTCGTCTGTTTCGACGCCGACGT
Organism: Gaiellaceae bacterium; assembly: GCA_035457765.1. Classification (GTDB taxonomy): domain Bacteria; phylum Actinomycetota; class Thermoleophilia; order Gaiellales; family Gaiellaceae; genus GMQP-bins7. Next base: position 6,606 of record DATIBA010000048.1, on the reverse strand, counting down.
CCTCGGACGTGAGCGGACGGGCGACGAGACCTACGTCTCGAACCTCTTGCGCGAGCTCGGGCCTCTCGCGAGCACAGCTGGGTTCGAGCTCATCGCGATCACGCGTCGCCCCGACCTCGTTCCGAACGGGGTCGGGTCGTTCGAGCTGTCGGCACGCTCGCAGGTACTCCGCATGGGCTGGTCGCTGCCGCGCGCGCTGCGGCGCCTGCGCGCGGCGCTCTCCCATACGCAGCACGCCCTACCGCTTCGCCCGCCGTGTCCGTGCGTCGTGACCGTGCACGACCTCTCCTTCGAGCGGGACCCGCAGCTGATGAACTGGAGAGACCGGACGATCTTCCGTACCGTCGTCCCCCGAGCCGTCCGTCGTGCCGCACGGGTGCTCACCGTGTCGGAGCGAACGAAGGCGGACCTCGTCGAGCTCTACGGCGTTCCCGTGGCGAAGATCGCCGTCGTTCCGAACGGTGTCGATCCCGTCTTCCATCCGGCTCGCGCGGGCGACGAGTCGCGCAGCAGCTCGTCCCGGGACCAGTACGTGCTCACGGTCGGGGCCGTTCAGCGTCGCAAGAACCAACTCGCCGCCCTCGAGGCGGCCAACGCGGTAGGGATGCCGCTCGTCGTCGTCGGGCCGGAGAAGGACCGTGCCGTCGCCGCCGAGCTCCGGGCTCGTGGCGCACGACTCGAGGGGTACGTGACCCCCGAGCGCCTCGCTGATCTCTACCGGGGGGCTGCATGTCTCGTACAGTCCTCCCGGTACGAGGGCTTCGGGCTCCCGGTCCTGGAAGCGATGGCTTCGGGTACACCGGTCGTCGCCGTGCCCGATCCCGCCGTCCGGGAGGTGGCCACCGACGCCGCCGTGTTCGTCGAGGAGGAAGGACTCGCCGACGGGATTCGACAGGCGATCGGCGGGCGAGACCGTCTCGTCGCAGCGGGGCTCGAGAGAGCGAGCGCGTTCAGCTGGCGCGGTGCCGCCGAGCGCACGCTCGCCGTCTACAGGGAGATACTCGGGGCATGACGGTGTCGGCGGTCGTCGTCTCGCACGGCCATGCCAAGGAGCTCGAGCGCTCGCTCCCGGCTCTCGTGCCCCAGGTCGACGAGACAGTCGTGATCGCCAACGTCCCAGGGTCGGCGAGCTCGATTCCCGAGGGGGTCCGCATTCTCGAGAACCGTCGGCCGCTTTCGCTCTCCGCGAACGTCAACCTCGGGATTTCGGCCACCTCCGGCGCGTACGTCCTGAACGCGAACCCGGACGCGATCCCGGCGCCGGGAGCCGTGGCCGTCCTCGTCGCGTTCGCCGAGGAGCATCCGCGGTGTGGGCTGGCAGGGCCGCAGATGAGATGGCCCGGTGGCGGTTGGCAACCGTCGCGGCGTCGGTTTCCGACGGTGCGCGGAACGCTCGTGCGCCGCACGCCGCTCCGCCGGCTTCGCCCTCCGTACGAGACGCAGCGCGAGCACTACTCGCTCGACGAGCAGCCGACCGACCCCGCGCCCGCCGACTGGATGCTGGGCGCGTTCCTGCTCATGCGCAGGACGATGCTGGACGAGATCGGCGGTTGGGACGCCGGCTACCGTCACTATTGCGAGGACATCGACCTCTGCTACCGCGCGATGAAGGCAGGCTGGGAGCGCTGGTACGTTCCCGACGCCGTCGTGACGCACGACTACGCCGCCGTCATCGACAGAGGTTTCCTGTCCCGACACACGCTCTGGCATGCGCGGGGCATGGTGCGGTTCGTCCGAAAGCATCCGGAACGACTGCTCGCCTTGTGAGCTCCAAGGAAGATGTGAGCTCCAAGGAAGGACAGTACGCACGTCAGGCCGGCGAGTGGACGGAGAAGGCGTACGCCGACGCCACCACGTATCTCGCGCACAGGGCAGACCTCATCGCAATGCTCGGGCCGACACTCGAGCCCGGCGACGAGATACTCGATCTCGCCTGCGGCGACGCCGGCCTCGGGGAGCTTCTCGTCGAGCGCGGCTTCCGCTATCGCGGAGTCGACTCGACGCCCGAGATGGTGGCCGAGGCCTCTGGTCGCCTAGGCGGGCGAGCACCGGTCGAGATCGGCGACCTCAACGAGTACGTTCCACCGACCCCGGTTGCCGCGACGACGGTCTTCCGCGCGATCTACTACGCGCGCGACCGTCGTGCGTTCTTCACGCATGTTGCCGCCTTCACCGAGAAGAAGCTCGTCTTCGACCTCAATCCGCGCCAGTACCGTCCCGACGATGTGGTTGCAGATCTCCGAGCGTCGGGATACGAGACGGTCTTCCTCCGCCCCTTCTTCGTCCCCCAAACGGTGGCCCTCCCGCGGGTCGCGGTCACCGCTGCCAAGATCCTCGAGCGGTCGGGGCCGCTCGCGCGACTCGCGCTCCGGGCTCGCTTCACCTACCTCGTCGCCGCGTCGCGCTAAGGGCCGAAGAGCGGCTCGAAGCCTGCCTTCACGATCACGGCCCCGAGCTCACGGTTGTCGCTCTTCGAGGGATCGATCTCCCTCGGCCGGAAGGTCGGGGCGACTGTCACCTCCAGACGCCACGGGGCGCTCGGAGGACTGAGGGTCGCGCCGTTCGCCTTGCAGTCCGGCACGACGAATCGCCGCGTCTGGGTTACACGCCCGATCGCCGGCTGCTTGTCGGGCCCGATCGTCACCGGCCCGATCCGGGCGGTCACGATGCCGGTGCCGCGGCGCCCCGGACTCGGACACCAGCCGATCCGTGTGAGCTTGACAATCGCAAACCCCGGGCCGTCCTCGGAAACGTCGTACCTCGTGTAGGAGGCGCGGGCCACGCGCTCGCCGTTCTTGCCGATCATCCATCCGTCGGTCTCGCGGCCGACCAGGGCCTCGCGGAGTTTGATCGGCCTGCCGTCCAGGCGGTACAGGACGGCATTCGGTCGCTTCGCGACGACGGGAGCCTGGAGCGCGACGCCGTTCACCGCGAGCGCGTAGTCGGTCCCGGGCGGAGGCGTCAGCGTCCCGTCCGTCGCGTCGAGGTCCGGCGTGAGGATAGGTGCGCCCGCCTCGATCGCAGTGCCGTCGAGGCTCCACATCTTGCGGACCGAGGGGTTGAAGAACTCGGTGAGGATGACGTTCGTCGGGTCGGAGATCTGTTGCCCGATGACGACGACCGAGCCGCCGTCGATCGCCTGCTCGACCCAGTCGTACGGCTTCGGGAAGTTTCGCGCCGTCTGCTTCGAGAGGATCCGCTCGCCCTCCGCCGCGTACACCTGCGTGGTCATCGTCCAGCCGACGACGGCGACCGCGGCAACCCCGGCGAGCGCCGCAAACGCCGGCGACCCTCGTCGTAGGAGCTTCAGCGCGACGACGATCGCGAGCGCAACGAGCGACACGACGACGAGGGCGTCGGCGATGGTCCCCTCCGACCAACCGAGCTCCCGGTTCGCAAACGCGAGGATCGACAGGCCGTGGGCCTCGTAGTACGGGTAGTCGAGCACGATCGGGACCGTGTTCACGACGTAGAGGGCCGCGGCCGATGCGACGACGATCGCCCAGCCTCGGCCCACGCCGCGCGTGAGTGCGAGGGCCGTGCCGGCGAACAGGAGGGGCGCGAGGTAGATCACGTTCCGCTCGTACACGTAGGTCGCGAAGACCGTGGACACGTACGCGCCCTTGATGCCTGCGTACCACACGAAGGTGGCGAGCGCCGCGACGCTCGTGATGACGAACGCGCTCGTCTCGCGGTCGCGCGGCTCGTCCTTCGGCCGGGCGAGCGCCGCGACGCCGACGATCAGCGGGACTATGCCGATCCCGATCGCGAGCGCTCCCACCGCCCAGCCCGCGTGCTCGAAGATCCGGTCCTTGTAGAGGAAGGTGGTGTTGCGCCAGCTCGTCGAGAGGTGGCCCATGGCGGCGGAGAACGCCAGTGCCGCCCCGAGCGCGAGTGTGATCGCGCCCGCCCAGTCCCATCCCGACCAGGTGGCACGCCAGCGGCGCACCACAGCCGACTCCCACGCGAGCCAGAGCAGGCCGAGTACGAGGATCGCGAACAGGACTGCGAGCTGGGTCCGAGTCCACGCGGCTGCGGCGCATGCGGCAGCCGCGGCTGCGAAACGACCCCAGCTCGGTGTCACGAGTGTCCGCGCGATCAGCCACAGCGCGAGCGTGGCGAGTGGATAGGCGAGCGGCTCCTCGACGAGGATCGAGGAGTACGCGAACGCAGGGACGGCGCTGGCAGCACCGGCCGCGGCCAGTGCGTACCAGGGCGAGACCACGAGGCGTGCCAGCCCGTACGCGGGGAACAGCGTCGCGGTCATCGCGAGAACGAGCAAGAGCTTGGCCGTGGCATACGAGGCGGTCGCCGACCCCAGCCACCACACGGGCGCCAGCACGTAGGCGACGAGCGTGGCGAGCCCGTACGGCTCGCCGCGGCGGGCGGGCTCGCCGGTCTCGGCGATCGCGCGCGAGAGCTGGGTGAGCTCGAGCTCGTCGGTGAAGATCGTCGGCACCGGATGCCGCGAGGCCTGCCACGCGTAGAGGGCGGCGAGCGCAAAGTACACGACGAGCAGCGGCAGCGCCGACTGGAGGCGTGCAAGGAAATCTGGGCGGCCCTCACCGCCCGGGTTGGACACCGTCGTCATGGCCGGGCGGCCTCGACCGGCTCGGGTGTCGAGAACTCGACGTGGCGGCGAACGATGCGGCACGGCACGCCTGCGGTTTCGGAGGCTTGCACCACTGCGTCGAGACGGTCCGGTGCGGCGCCGGGGATGGTGACGAGGACCTCGTCGGCTCGGGTGCTCGCGATGGCGCGATCGGTCTCGTCCAGGCTGCCGACGACGCTGATCCCGAGAATGCGCCTGCGACGTACCCGTGGGTTGTCGTCGAGGAAGCCGACGACGCGCGCCTCTTGGCTCTCACGGAGCTCGCGCGCCAGCCCACGCCCGGCTCGTCCGGCGCCGGCGATGAGCACTCGTCGACGATCCAGGCGACGAGCTTGCGCCTCGGGCAGCAGGCGAAGCGTGAGTCGCGACGCTCCCACGAGCAGCGTGCACAGGATCGCGTCGACGACGAAGATCTCGACCGCCGGGAACGAGCCGATCGGGCGCAGGGCCATGAGCACGACGAGGGCGACGACGGACGATCCGAGGCAGCCGAGGGCGATCGGCACGGCGTCCCGCGCCGTCGCGAAGCGCCACACGCGACGGTACACGCCGAGGGCGACGAAGAAGACGTACCTCGCCGCGAGGAGGATCGGCAGCGCGGAGAGATACACCGAGCGCTCGAACTCGGTTCCCGTCCCTCCGACAGCCAGTACGTACGCAACGAGGAACGAGCCACAGATGAGCACGAAGTCGACGAACACCTCGAGAAGCCGGCGCGGCTCGAAGACGAGCGCTCGCCACAGCGACGGCTCGGGGCCCTCGATCCCTCGGCGCGAGCGCTCCTCGAGATCGCTCAGGAAGCTCCCGAACTGCACGAGCAGGACGAACGTCACGAGCACGCCGATCGCCGTCAGGCGGCCGTTGTCGAGGACGTTGTAGGCGAGCGCCGTCGCGCCGATCGCGGAGGAGACGATCGCCAGTAGCAGCACGGCCTTCGCCTCCGACAGCCCGTAGTACACGAGCCTATGGGAGCTGTGATCGCGACCCCCCTGGGTCACAGGCCGCTTCTCGACGAGGCGCGCGATCGTCACGAGTGTCGTATCGAGGATCGGGATCGCCAGCACGAGCAGCGGTAGGAGGATGGTCGCGACCGTCGTCCCGGCCACGGTCCAGCTCGCCGCGAGCGCGAGCGAGGCGAGCCCGAAGCCCACCACCTGGCTCCCCGAGTCGCCCATGAAGACGGCGGCGCCGCGCTGCGGGCGAAGGTTGAAGGGGAGGAATCCCGCGCACGCGAGGCCGAGCGAGAGCGCGAGCACGAGGACGGTCGTGTTGTCGTGCTCCGTGACGGCGTCGATCGCGAAGTACGCGCAGGAGACCACGGCGAGCGTCGCCGCCAGGCCGTCCATGTTGTCGAGCAGGTTGAACGCGTTCGTTATCCCGACGAGCCAGAGGAGGCCGATCGCCCAGGCGAGGACGTCGTTGCCGACGATCTCCACGTTGAGCCCGCTCGCGAGGACGACGACCGCGGCCGCGATCTGCGTGGCGAGCTTCGCGATCGGGCGCAGGCGGCGGATGTCGTCGACGAGGCCGGCGGCGAAGACGAGTGTGACTCCGGCGAGGATCCCGCCGAGCTCTCCGCTCCACTCGACCGCGCCGACCGCCAGTGCCAGGAGAACTCCTCCGACGAAGCCGCCGAAGATGCCGATGCCTCCGAACGTCGGTGTCGGGGCGCCGTGCCAGCGCTCGTCGGACGGGACGGCGACGAGGCGTCCGCCTGCCGGCGAACGGAGGAGGAGCCAGAGAACCGCGACGGTGAGAGGGAACGCGGCGATCGTGACGATCGCATCCACAGCCTGAAAAGGGTAGTCGAGCACCCTGTCGCTGTAGGCCGTCAGCCGCTCGTACCGCCGGGTGAGTGCGGGCGCGCTCACGCCTAGACTCCTCGACGTGTCCGTGTACGCCGACGTCTTCCGCTATCGGGAGCTCTTCGGGAGCCTCTTCCGGCGCGACCTGCGGGCGAAATACCGCGGCTCCTTCCTCGGGCTCGGGTGGAC
>DATIBA010000047.1:0-6286 GCA_035457765.1 Gaiellaceae bacterium | reverse complement strand
ATCGGCTTGAAGATCGAGAAGCCGCGCATCCGGTAGCGGCCCAGTTCGGCCTTGATGTGGATGTCGTTGATGACCTCGGGCGTGAAGATGCGGCTGCGACCGAGGACGTCCTTGATGCCGGGAGCTTCGTCTGCCACTCAGATCACCAGCTTCTTCTCGGAGGGTTCGAGCGAGTCGTAGTTGTAGAGAACCTTCCCGCACACGAACTTCTGGAACTCGGGCGGCGAACCGAGCCCGTGAATCCGGAACTTCCGCTCGATCAGCTCGGTGTCCGCGTCCGTCCACTCTCCCGGAACGCAGTCGATGCCGAGCGACTTGACCTTGCCCGCGACGTAGATCGTCCCGTCGTACATCGAGTCTCCGAGCCCGGGGCCCACGTCGCCGCAGAGGATCTGGCGGCCGCGCTGCATCATGAATCCGGTCATCGAGCCGACCGAGCCGAGCACGATGATCGTGCCGCCCTTCTGGTCGATGCCGGTGCGCGCGCCGACGCGGCCCTTCACGACCAGGTCGCCCCCGCGCATCGCGGCGCCCGTGAGCGAGCCGCCATTGCCGTTCACGACCACCACGCCGGACATCATGTTCTCGCACGCCGACCAGCCGACCCGTCCCTCGACGTTGATCTCGGGGCCGTCGATCAGGCCGCAGCCGAAGTACCCGAGCGAGCCCTCGAAGGTGATCTTGCAGCGCCGCAGGATTCCCACGCCGAGCGAGTGCCGTCCTTGCGGGTTCTGGACGACGACCTCGTCGACGCCTTCCTCGTAGAGAAGTCGGCGAAGCTCGAGGTTGATCGTTCGCGTCGTCAGGTCGCGAGCGTCGAACGTGGCGACCCCGTCCTCGACGACTGCGGTGCGGGGGGCCTCGGCGACGGGTTCCGCGAGCCCGCGCGCGTCGTAGGTGATCTTCTTCTCACCTACCGCTGCCACACGAGCACCTCGCGCTCGTAGGGATCGTACGTGTCGATCTCGTGGTCGACGATCTGGCGGATCGCGATCTCCTCGGACGCGAGCGCGACGAGGTCGTCGGCCTCGTAGAGGACGAGCGGCTTCGCCGCGAGCTCGTCCTTCGCGACCCCGAGCTCGTCCTTCGTGACCGCGATGTACGTGAACACGCCGTCCAGCTCGTCGAGCGACTTGTGCATCGCCTCCTCGAAGGTCGCGCCCTTGGACATCTCCTCGGCGAGGTAGACGGCGATGATCTCCGAGTCGCACTCGGACATGAAGCGCCGTCCGGCGCGCTCGAGCCGGCGCCGCCACATGAAGTAATTCGTCAGCTGGCCGTTGTGGACGACCGCGACGTCCGAGTACGGGTAGGCCCAGTACGGGTGCGCGCCCGCGATGTCGACCTCGGACTCCGTCGCCATCCGCACGTGGCCGATCGCATGCGTGCCCGTGAACTCGCCGAGCCCGTACAGCTCGTGGACGGTCTCGGCGTCGCCGAGGTCCTTCACGATCTCGAGCGAGCGGCCGAGCGAGAGCACCTCGGCCTCGGGAATGTCCTCGACGAAGTCGGCGAGGAGCTTCAGGTCGCCGTCGTAGTCGAACGAGACACGGAAGGCATACGGCGTCTCCTCCTCGACCTCGTGAATCCGCGCGCCGAGCGCGCCGAGCCGCGACTCGACCTCGTACCGGTGCCGCCGCAGGCGATCCTCGAACTCGAAGTCACGCGGGGTGTTCGCGTCCGCGAGCTTGTAGCGCATGACGAGCCTGCCGTCGTCCGGGTTTCCGTACAAGGCGTAGCCGGTCGAGTCCGGCCCGCGGTGCTTCATCGACTGGAGCATCCGTGTCATCTCATTGCCGATCGGATGCTCGGTGCCGTCTCGGTAGATGATCCCTGCGATGCCGCACATCGATGTTCCGCTCGGTCTCGCTACGGCAGGACGTCGAGGTATTCCTGCATGTCCCAGTCCGAGACGGTCGCGCAGTAACGCTCCCACTCGTCGCGCTTGTAGTGCATGAACACACGGTACATCTCGCCCGGCAGTGCGCTCTTCACGACCTCGTCGGCCTCGAGTGCGTCCAGCGCCTCTCCGAGCGTCATCGGCACGCGGGTCACCTGCTTGCCGGCCTCGATCGCCTCGTAGATGTTCCCTTCCTCGGGCGGGCCCGGGTCGAGCTTTCGCTGGATCCCGTCGTCCATCACCTTGATGAGCCCACCGAGCGCGAGGTAGGGATTGACCGACGCGTCGACCGAGCGATACTCGAAGCGGTCGGGTGACGAGATCCGCAGTGCGGTCGTCCGGTTCTGGTACCCCCAGTCGGCGAAGACGGGCGCCCAGAAGCCCGTCTCCCAGAATCGGCGGTACGAGTTGACCGTCGGCGCGGTGACACACGTGAGCCCCCGCAGGTGCTCGAGGATGCCGCCAACCGCGTGGAGCCCGGTCTCGCTCGGCATGTGGACGTCGTCGGTATCGGGCAGGAACGCGTTCTCGTCCCCCTTCCAGAGCGAGATGTTCGTGTGGCATCCGTTCGCCGACACGCCCATGAACGGCTTCGGCATGAAGCACGGGAAGGCGCCTTCCTCCCGGCCGACCTGCTTCGCGATCTGGCGGAACGTCGAGAGGTTGTCCGCGGTCTTCTCGGCGCGGTCGAAGCCGAAGTTCAGCTCGATCTGACCGGGAGCGTCCTCGTGGTCGCCCTGGATCATGTCGAGCCCGAGCTTCTGCCCGTACTCGACCATCTTGTGGATGATCGGCTGCAGCTCGGAAAACTGATCGATGTGGTAGCAGTAGGGCTTCGTCATCCCCTCGACGGACGGCGTGCCGTCGGGGCCGAGCTTGAGCCACATCATCTCCGGCTCCATCCCGGCCCGCAGGTGCATGCCGGTGCGGCTCTCAAGCTCCTCCTGGATGCGCCGCAGGTTCCCGCGGGAGTCGGAGGTGAGCACCTCGCCCGGCCCGTCACGATCCTCGCGGTTGCGGAAGCAGGTGCACCAGACCCGCGCGACGCGCTTGTCCCAGGGGAGCACCTGGAACGTCTCCGGCTCGGGTATGCCGACGAGCTCCCAGGCCTCCGGGCCGTAGCCGATGTAGTTCCCGTGGCGGTCGACGAAGAGGTTCGCCGTGGAGCCGTACACGAGCTGGAAGCCCTTCTGCGCGATCGTCTCCCAATGCGGGGCGGGCACGCCCTTGCCCATGATCCGCCCGGTGACGGAGACGAACTGGTAGTAGACGTAGGTGACGCCCTCGGCGTCGATCTTCTGCCGAACCTCCTTCACCCGTTCGGCACGCCCTTCCGCCTCGACGAAGCGCTCAAGGTCGGTCGCCACCCTCTCCTCCTTTTCTCCCGCATTCAGTGTCGGTTCGCGGCAGCGTAGTCAGCGGATGGCGATCGTGCACGTCCGCGCGAGCGCGGACGAATCAGTGAACGAGCAGCACGTCGCAGCGCGCGTGGTGCACCACGTCCTCGCTCACGCCACCGAAGACCCGCGCGATGTGCGGGTGATGACTCATCCCGAGCACGATCAGGTCAGCTCTCTCGACCTTCGCGAGCTCGATGAGCGCTTCAGCCGGGTCGCCTAGACCTGTGACCGGCTTGGCGTCGACCCCGTGCTCGGCGAGCCTCGACGCGGCGTCTTTCGCGAGGGCCCTGTGGCGCTCGGGGGGATCGGCCGGATCGTACGGGCCGATGCCGCGGCCAGTGAACGACATGACCGGGGCCACGCTCATGACGAGGACGCGCGCAGGGAACGCCCTTGCGAGCTCCTCTGCGCGATCGAGCGCACGACGGGCTTCGGACGAGCTGTCGTATCCGAGGACGATCGTCTTCATCGCTACCTCCTCTCGTCATGTTCATCGTCGGGCGGGGCGGTCCAGCCGGCATCGGGCGCGCCCCTGAGCGGCGAGCGGCTTTCTACGGAGACGGTCTAGTCTGTGCGGCCGTGACGGATCCGAAGACCGAGTACCTGACCGCGGCGCAGCGCACGGAGCTGGAGGCCGAGCTGGCGGAGCTCGAAGGGCCGCGCCGTAAGGCGGCGTCCGAGGCGATCAAGCATGCGCGCGAGTTCGGAGACCTCGCGGAGAACTTCGAGTACCACGCGGCGAAGAACGAGCAAGGCCTCCTCGAGCGGAGGATCCACGTGCTCCGCGAGCGATTGCGGCACGCCGTCACCGTCGAGCACGACACGGACGAGCATGTCGGCGTGGGCTCGATCGTCGAGATCGCGGACGAGGACGGCGAGAAGATGGAGGTCGAGATCTCGGCGCTTGGCGGCGTCGCGCCGGACTCCCCGCTGGGCGCGGCGTTGATGGGAGCCGTGGTCGGCGACGTCGTCGAGGTCGAGGCGCCGCGCGGGTCGTGGAAGGCCCGCGTGCTCGCGATCCGCCGGGCATAGTGGCGGAGCTTCCAGAGCTCCAGGCGCGCGAGGAGTCGCGGTTCGCGGCTTCGCACCCTCGTTCACAGGAGCTCGCCGAGCGAGCGAACGCGAGCCTCTTCGAGGGCGTCCCGATGCACTGGATGCGCAAGTGGCCGGGCGGCTTCCCGGTCTTCGTTCGGGAGGCGAAGGGCGCGCGCTTCGTCGACGTCGACGGGGTCGAGTACGTCGACTTCTGCCTCGGTGACACGGGAGCGATGACGGGCCATGCTCCCGAGCCGACGCTCCGTGCGGTGATCGAACAGTCAGCCAAGGGCATCACGCTCATGCTCCCGAGTGAGGACGCGCTGTGGGTCGCGGGGGAGCTGACGCGTCGTTTCGGTGTCTCCTCCTGGCAGTTCGCGCTGACCGCCACCGATGCGAACCGGTTCACCATCCGGCTCGCCCGGCATGTGACTGGCCGGTCAAGAGTGCTCGTCTTCAACTGGTGCTACCACGGCACCGTCGACGAGACGTTCGCGACTCTGTCCGACGGCCGCGTGGTCGCCAGGCGCGGCAACCTCGGACCACCCGTGAGCCCCGCCGAGACGACGCGGGTCGTCGAGTTCAACGACCTACGAGGTCTCGAGCGCGAGCTCGCGCACGGCGACGTTGCCGTGGTGCTCGCCGAGCCGGCGCTGACCAACATCGGCATCGTCCATCCCGAGCCCGGGTTCCACGACGGCCTTCGCGAGCTGACGCGTGCGCACGGCACGCTCCTCGCGATCGACGAGACGCACACGATCTGCTGCGGGCCGGGTGGGTTCACGGCGGCGCACGCTCTCGAGCCCGACATCGTGACGATCGGAAAGCCGATCGCGGGCGGCATTCCGGCCGCGGCGTACGGGTTCTCCGACGAGGTCGCGGCGCGGCTGGCTGGGAGGATCGAGCTCGAGGACGTCGACGTCGGCGGCGTCGGAGGCACGCTTGCGGCCAACGCGCTCTCGCTCGCAGTGATGCGGGCGACGCTCGGCGAGGTGCTGACCGAGGAGGCGTTCGAGCACATGATCCCGCTCGCGGAGCGCTGGACGGACGGTGTCGAGGCGGGCATCGCCGAAGCCGGGCTTCCGTGGCACGTCACGCGGCTCGGATGCCGCGCCGAGTACCTCTTCGGGCCTGATCGCCCACGCACCGGATCGGAAGCGCACGAAGCCGGGAACTTCGAGCTCGAGCGCTACATGCATCTCTTCGCGCTGAACCGCGGGATTCTCCTGACCCCCTTCCACAACATGGCGCTCGTGTCGCCGGCGACGACGGAGGCCGACGTCGACCGCCACACCGAGGTGTTTCGCGAGGCCGTCCTCGAGCTGGCCACGGTCCTGTAGGCCGGGCTGGATCCGCCTTCGGGCGCGAAGTGCCTATGCAGGACGAATCCGCGCGTACGTCGCGAACGCGAACGGCGTTCCGTCTGCGGACACGCGGCTTTTGCACGACACCTCCTTGAAGGCATCGCGATCCCAGGAAGGGAAGAAGGTGTCGCCCGGGACGTCGAGGTCGATCTCGGTGAGCAGCAGCTCGTCCGCTGCAGGGAGTGCTTCTGCGAAGAGCTCTCCACCGCCGATCACGAAAACCCGTGGTGCGAGCCCGAGTAGGTCGAGAGCCTCCGCGAGCGAGCCTGCGCGCTCCGCGCCGTCAGCCGTCCACGTCTCGTTGCGTGTGACGACGACGTTGCGCCGGCCGGGAAGTGGTCGGAAGCGATCCGGCAGCGAGTCCCACGTTCGCCGCCCCATGACGACCGGGTGCCCCATCGTGACCTCCCGGAAGTGCGCCATGTCCTCGGGGAGGTGCCAGGGAAGCGCTCCGCCGCGGCCGATCACGCCTCCGCGGGCGACGGCCGCGACGAGCGAGAGCTTCACACCGCGACGGGGGCCCGGATCGCCGGGTGATGCTGGTAGTCGAGGACGTCGAAGTCCTCGAAGTCGTAGTCGAAGATCGA
>DATIBA010000046.1:0-5264 GCA_035457765.1 Gaiellaceae bacterium | reverse complement strand
CGACGCGCAGCTCCTGCCCGCGGCGCAAGAGCTCGGTCAAGAAACGTCGGCGCGGCCAGAGTTCTTCTCCATTCACAACGTGTTCGGGAAGGACACATAGCGGGCCTTGACTGTCTGTCAGATCCCGCGTCCGATATAGATCTCGACGAGCCCGTCGCCGAGGTTCACCGCCCTGGGCGTCCACGGGATGCACAACTGGTGGTACCGCTGCCTGCAACAGGCGGGAATCGTCCTCGACGGCGTCACCTCGGGCGAGCGGATGCACACGGCTCGCCACACCGCCGGCCAGAGCGTCCTCGACAAGTCCGGAAACCTCAAGGCGGTGCAGAAGCTCCTCGGCCGCGAGTCGATTCAGACGACCGGCGACAACTACATCGACCGGGACATAGACCAACTCACGGACATGCTTCTCGGAGTGCTCGATTGAATCGTTCCCCACGCGTGCCGCGCGAGACCGCATCGATGAGCCAACTATGGAGGCGGCGGGAATCGAACCCGCGTCCGCGATCGCACCGAACAGAGCGTCTACGAGCGTAGTTCGCGCTTCGTCTCACCCGCCGGCCGGTTCGCGAACGACCAACCGACGGGCCAGCCATCCTGAAGAGTCGCGCTCCGGGCGATTGGCTCTCCCTCGGCGCCGAGCCCGATCGTTGGCGCCGATTACCGGGTCTCGGGCCGAACCCGGGTCGGCGTCGCCTTACCTAGATTCGACTAGGCGGCGAGTGCGAGTTGATTCTTGTTCGCACTTGCTTTGGTGCCGGTTGATTTACGAGGCCAACCGGCGACCTCGGCTCGCAGCTCTGCCGGAGAACCGACCACGTCGAGACCTGATCGCCCCCGTATGTGTGTTCAGGTTTCCAGGATAGCTGCCGATAAGCCAACCGGCCCGATTGCGGCAGAGGTTGGGATCCGGGCTGGCCGAAACGAAAACCGAGGCGAAAGGACGCGCCGTGGCGTTGATGATGGAGGAGCGGTACGACGACCTCGCCGGTCTCCGCGACCGAGCGAAGGCCGAAGTCTCGAAAGTCGTCATCGGGCAGGATCGGACGGTCGAGCTGCTCCTCATCGCCGCCGTCTCACACGGACACGTCCTCATCGAAGGACCCCCGGGTAGCGCGAAGACGCTGCTCGCTCGCGCGGTCGCGCACATGCTCGGAGCGTCCTTCAAGCGAATCCAGTTCACACCCGACACGACGCCGGCGGAGCTCAATGGCTCGAACACGATCCGCGCCGGCGAGCACATCTTCCTTCCCGGCGCAGTGTTCACGAACGTCCTCCTCGCCGACGAGATCAACCGCACGCCGCCGCGCACGCAGGCGGCACTCTTCGAGCCGATGCAGGAGAGGCAGGTGACGGTCGACGGCAAGGCGCACAAGCTCCCGGATCCGTTCCTCGTAATCGCCACGCAGAACCCACACGAGCACGAAGGCGTCTTCCCCCTTCCCGAAGGACAGCTCGACCGGTTCCTCTTCAAGATCACGCTCGACTACGCGGACGCGGACTCGGAGCTGGCGATGCTCAACCTTCCTCACAACGGCCTCGCCCCGGACATGCTGGGCGAGGTTCGCCCACTGCTCGGCGTCGTGGGTCTGGACAAAGCCCGGCAAGAGCTCGAGCACACCGAGGTCCCGGAGTCCGTCGGGCGCTACATCGTCGCGGTCGGCCGTCGAACGCGCGAGCTCCCCGGCGTCGAGCTCGGCGTGAGCTCACGCGCCATGATCCACCTCGTGAACGCGACGAAGGCGAACGCCCGCCTGAACGGGCGCACGACCGCCACGATCGAGGACGTTCGCGAGATGGCGCCGTACGTCCTCCGGCATCGCATCGTCGTGAGCGGCGACACCAACGTCGACACGGTGTTGCTCGACGCCATGGCGTCGGTGCCGACGGCGGTTCCGCCTCCCGTCTCGCCCGTTCCATAACCTGCCCGCAGGGCCTCGAGGTTCCGTCGATCCCTCGAACGAGTGGTCGAGGCCGCACGGCTTCGCTCCGGGGTTGACGGTCCGGAACCCCCCGTCGATAGTGCGAGTGAGGCAGCGGGCTGGGGAGTCCGGGAGAGAGCCTCTCTGATCGCCGCGCTAAGCTTGGCGGCACGAAACCGGACGATTGGGAGGGGAACGATCGTGGCATTGATAGTGGAGTCGCCGTACGAGAGCCTCGGCGAGCTGCGCGAGCAGGCGAAAGTCGAGATCGCGAAGGTCGTGATCGGACAGGAGCGCGCGGTCGAGCTCCTGCTCGTGGCCGCCCTGGCGCGCGGGCACGTACTCCTGGAAGGGCCCCCGGGCAGCGCGAAGACGCTTCTCGCACGCGCGACCGCACACATGCTGGGCGCCACGTTCAAACGCATCCAGTTCACACCGGATACCTCGCCGGCGGAGCTCATGGGAGAGAACGCCGTCCGCATGGGCGAGAAGATCTTCCTTCCCGGCGCCGTCTTCACGAACGTCCTCCTCGCGGACGAGATCAATCGCACCCCGCCCCGAACGCAGGCGGCGTTGCTGGAGGCGATGCAGGAGCGGCAGGTCACGGTCGAAGGCAAGGCGCACAAGCTGCCGGATCCGTTCCTCGTGATCGCCACGCAGAACCCGTACGAGCATCGCGACGTGTTCGAGCTGCCCGAGTCGCAGCTCGACCGGTTCCTCTTCAAGATCGAGCTCGACTACGCGGATGCGCAGAGCGAGTACCAGATGCTCGATCTCCCGCACCGGGGCGTCGCCCCGGACATGCTCGGCGAGGTGCGCCCGCTCCTCGGCGTCGTCGGCCTCGACCGAGCTCGAGTCGAGCTCGACGCGACCGCGCTACCGGAGGAGGTCGGACGCTACATGGTCTCCGTTGCGAGGCAGACGCGCGACCTTCCGGGCGTGGAGCTCGGGGTCAGCTCTCGCGGGGTCATGCACCTCGCCAGCGCCGCGAAGGCGAGCGCGCGGCTGAGCGGTCGGGACGAGGTCACGCCCGACGACGTTCGCGAGATCGCGCCCTACGTGCTCAAGCACCGGCTCATCGTCGAGGACGGCGTGAAGGAGGACGACATCCTCGCGAAAGCGTTCGAGCTCGTGCCGGCACCGACTCGCGCATTCGCATAGCAGCACCGGGGTCAGGTCTCTTCCGTTGCGCCGTAGTACAACGGAAGAGACCTGACCCCAACTCGTCCTAGCACGCGGCCGCCTCCTCGAGCGCACGCCTGGTGAGCACGCGGGCGAGATGTCCGCGGAACTCCGCGCTCGCGGCGTGGTCGGAGGAAGGCTCCGTGCCTTCCGAGGCCCGCGCTGACGCCTCCTCGATCGACGCTCCGCTCGCGATCGCCTCCTCCGCCGCGGTTGCCCGAAGTGGAGTCGCGCCCATGTTCGTGAGGCCGATCGAGGCCTTCCCGATCGATCCGTTCGAGTGCTCGACGACCGTGGCGACCGCGACGGTCGCCCAGTCTTGCGCCCGCCGGCTCATCTTCGTGTACGACCAGCCGGTCGAAGGGCCGAGCTTCGGGACCTGAACCTCGACCAGCATCTCGTCGGGCGTGAGAGCTGTGGTGAAGACGCCGGTGAAGAAGTCGCGCGCGGCGATCGTGCGCTCGCCGCCCGGACCTCGGGCGACGAGCTCGCCGTCGAGCGCGAGCACGACGCTCGGGAGATCCGAGGCGGGATCGCCGTGCGCTAGCGATCCACCGATCGTGCCGCGGTGCCTGACCTGCGGGTCGCCGACCTGCCCCGCCGCGTGCGCGACGATCCCGCAGTGCTCCTGCAGGAGCACTGCGCCGGCAACGTCCTTGTGCCGCGTCAGCGCCCCGATCGCGATCCGGTCTCCGGCCTCGCGGACGTACGAGAGGTCGGCGAGCCGGCCGACGTCCACGAGGGCACTCGGTCGAGCGAGCCGGAGCTTCATGGCAGGAAGGAGCGAGTGTCCGCCGGCGAGGAGCTTTGTATCCTCCCGCTCTCGGAGGAGCTCGATCGCGTGCTCGACGCTCTCCGCGACCTCGTACTCGAACGCTGCAGGTATCACGACGTCACCTCCTCGATCGCTCGCCAGACTCGCTCTGGCGTGGCGGGGATCGGGACGTCCGTGACACCGAGATGGGAGAGGGCGTCGACGACCGCGTTGATCACGGCCGGTGCGGCTGCGATCGTGCCGGTCTCCCCTACGCCCTTCACTCCGAGCGGATTGTCCGCGTGGGTCTCGACTCGATCCGTCTCGAAGGACGGCAGCTCGGCCGCCGACGGGACGAGGTACGTCGTCATCGTCGTCGTCAGGAGGTTGCCCTCCTGGTCGTACGCCCCTTCCTCGTAGAGCGCAGCCGCGATTCCCTGCGTGACGCCGCCGTGCACCTGCCCATCGATGATCTGGGGATTCACGGGGCTCCCGACGTCGTCGACTGCGACGTATCGGACGAGGCGCGTATCACCCGTCTCCGTGTCGACCTCGACGACGGCCGCATGGGCGCCGCCCGGCCACGAGAAGTTGGGCGGATCGAACACCGCGGTCTCCTCGAGCCCCGGCTCCATGCCGTCCGGGAGGTTGTGCGCTGCGTGCGCCTGGAACGCGACGCTCTTGATATCCATCGTCCGGTCCGGTGATCCCTTCACCGCGAAGGTGCCGTCCGCGAACTCGAGATCGTCCTCCGAGACCTCGAGCTGATGGGCGACGATCCGCCGGCCCTTCGCGATCACCTTCTGGCTCGCGTGATAGAGCGCGATCCCGCCGACGGCGAGCGAGCGACTGCCGTACGTGTCCATGCCCTGCTGCGATACCGCCGTGTCGCCGTGGAGCACCTCGACGTCGTCGACATCGACTCCGAGCTGGTCGGCGACGATCTGTGCCCACGTGGTCTCGTGACTCTGCCCATGAGGCGAGGTTCCGGTCACGACTTGCACCGAGCCGAGCGGCTGGAAGCGGATCGTCGCCGCGTCCCAGCCTCCGACCGCGTAGCGGACGGCGCCGAGGATCCGCGACGGCGCGAGGCCGCACATCTCGTTGTACGTCGAGAAACCGACTCCGACCTGCTTGGCGTCGCCACGCGCTCGCCGCTCGGCTTGATCCGCGCGGATCGCGTCCAGGTCGAGCAGCTCGAGCAGACGGTCGAGAGCGCCCACGTAGTCACCGGCGTCGATCGTGAGCCCGGATGCCATCGTGTACGGGAACTCCCTCACGAAGTTCTTCCTCCGCAGCTCGACCGGGTCCATGCCGAGCTCCGCCGCCAGTGCATCCATCGTCCGTTCGAGGACGTACGTCGCTTCGGGCCGGCCCGCGCCCCGATAGGCGTCGGTCGGCGTCGT
>DATIBA010000045.1:0-19698 GCA_035457765.1 Gaiellaceae bacterium | reverse complement strand
CTCGGAGATCTCGGCCTGCGAGTGCACGTCCTCGGCGAGGAACAGCGTCTCGAGCGCGAGCGCGTCGTCTTTGGCGCGTACGAGGCAGAGGCTCTCGCGCCCGGCGCGCACGAAGCGCCCGAGCGCCGCGGTGCCGATCTGCCGCATCGCCTCGAGCAGGAGCACGTACGGACGACGCTGTGCCGCAGTCGACGCGGGCACGAGGAAGTACGTACGGTCGAAGAAGATCGGGTCGACCTGCTCCTCCTGGACGAAGCGCGTGATCTCGATCGAACGCGAGTCGTCGGAGCGCTCGAGCGCCTCCAGGTCCGCGTCCTCGACGATCAGGAACTGCCCCTTCGTCACCTCGAAGCCGCGGACGATCTCGTCCTGCGACACCTCGCGGTCATGTGTCGGGCACCAGCGTTTCTGCTTGATGGGTGTCGAGCACTCGCGGTGGAGAAGTCGGAAGGAGACATCCGACTGGCGGGCCGCAGGCTTGGTCGCCGGGGCGAGCCCGACTGGGATCGAGACGAGCCCGAAGCTCAGTGAACCGTTCCAGGAAGTTCGCATTGGCAAGGGAGAACTGTAGAGGGACCAGGAGGATTCGTCCTTTCCGGACGAACCCCTCTCGCTGAGAGGAGTGTTCTACGCGGGAAACACTAAGCTCAGAGCGTGACCGAGACGGCATCTGTCGAACGCGACACTCGCCCCCCCGATTCGAGTCGAACGATCGCACGGCTCTGGCGTGACGCGGTCGCCGCCGAGCGTTCGGGGCCCGCGTATCTCGTGGAGAGCGAGACTGGCTGGCGCCCGGTGTCGTGGCAGGACGCGAACGAACGCGTAAGGGCATATGCCAACGGACTCCTCGCGCGCGGCGTTCGAAAAGGCGACACGTTCGCGATCCTCGGTCGCAACACTCTCGACTGGGCGCTCGTCGACTTCGCGCTCGCACAGATCGGCGCCGTCGGTGTGCCCGTCTACGCTTCCAGCTCCCCGCACGACGTCGAATACCTGCTTTCCCACTCGGAAGCCGTCGGAATCGTCTGCGAGGACGCCGAGCAGCTCGCCAAGATCGAGACCGTGTCGGGCGAGCTGAGCTCCCTCGAGCACATCCTCACCTTCCACGATCTCGACGGACTCGCCGCACACGGCCAAGACTTCGCTGCGGCGAATCCGACTGCGCTCGACGACGCCTCGGAAGCGATCGCAGAGAGCGACCTCTTCACGATCATCTACACGTCGGGCACGACCGGCCCGCCGAAGGGCTGCATGTTGAGCCATCGCAACTACTACGCGATGACAAGTGTCGTCGACCAGATGGACAGCTACTACCGCACTGACGACCTCATGCTCCTCTATCTCCCGCTCGCGCACAACTTCGGGCGCTTGATGCTGCTGACCGGTGCATACGTCGGTTTCCCGATCGCGCTCCTTCCAGACCCGCTTCGCGTCGGTGAGGTGCTGCCGCACGTGCGCCCCACGGTCCTCCCGAGTGTTCCGCGTGTGTACGAGAAAGTGCACACGGCGGTGCAGACGCGCTTCGACGAGGCCACGGGCTTGAGGCGACGCCTCATCGACTGGGCGCTCCCGATCGGGCGCGAGGTGAGCCGACTCGAGGCCGACGGCAAGCCGGTCCCCGCCCTGCTCAGAACTCGCCATCGACTCGCCGACCGGCTCGTCTTCAGCAAGGTGCGCGCCCGCCTGGGCGGCCGTCTCAGGATCGCGATCTCGGGAGGAGCGCCGCTTGCGATGGAGATCGCGGAGTTCTTCGACGCTATCGGCGTCCGCATCGTCGAGGGGTACGGCCTCACGGAGTGCACGACCGCCTGCAGCACGAACCGGCCCGACGTGTATCGCTTCGGGACGGTTGGTCGCCCGCTTCCCGGGTTCGAGGTCAGGATCGCCGAGGACGGCGAGATCCTCGTTCGCAGCGAGACCGTGTTCCAGGGGTACTTCAAGGACGAGGAGGCGACCGCCGCGGTTCTCGCGCCCGACGGTTGGCTCCGAACGGGGGACATCGGCGAGCTCGACACCGACGGCTTCCTCCGCGTCACGGATCGGAAGAAGGACATCCTCGTCACCGCTGGAGGCAAGAACGTCGCGCCCCAGAACATCGAGAACGACCTGAAGACCTCGAGATACGTGTCCCAGGCACTCGTCGTGGGGGACAAGCGCCCGTACGTCGCAGCCCTGATCACACTCGACTCCGACGAGATCGGCCGGTGGGCGGCGAGCGAGGGAATCGACGCGGACGTCGCCGCCCTCGCGCGCGACGAGGGCGTGCGCGCGCTCGTTCAGGAAATCGTCGATGACGCCAACCGCGAGCGCTCGCACTTCGAGCAGGTCAAGCGCTTCGCGATCCTCCCGCGCGACTTCACGATGGCCGACGGCGAGATCACACCGACGCTGAAGCTCCGGCGACGGGCCGTGACCGAACACTTCTCCAGCGAGATCGACGCCCTGTACGCCGAGCCCCACGCCGGATCGGATCGGGACGCCGGAGGCTAGAGACGGCGGCCGCCGACCCAGGTGGCGGCATACCAGGACTCGTAGATGCTCGAGATCTTGACCACGTCGCCGGTGTGCGGAGCGTGCACGAACTGGCCGCCGCCGATGTAGATGCCGGCGTGACCAAGACCGTTGAAGAAGACGAGGTCGCCCGGTGCGAGCTGCTCACGCGAGACCGGCGTGCCGTAGCTGAACTGGGAGGCCGCGTGATGCGGAAGTGAGACACCGATCTGGGCGAAGACGAACATGATGAAGCCCGAGCAGTCGAAGCCGGTCGAAGGGCTCGAGCCGCCCCAGACGTACGGAACTCCGAGGTACTGGAGCGCGATCGGCACGACGTGCGAGTAGCGGGCGGCAGGGACATCCGCGTCGTAGGTCGGAGTCGCGAACGAGGGGTCGTACGTCTCCTGCACACTCTCCTGCTGAAGCTGAGCGGCCAGCTGCTGTGCCTGGGCCCGGGCGCGCGCTTGTTCGGCCAACGCCGCCTGGCGAGCCCGCTCTTCGGCCTGCAACTGGGCGATCTCGTCCTTCACGGATCCCAGGAGACGCTCGCGCTCGGCGAGACGATTCTCGATCGACGCCTTCTCGACCGCCCGCTCGGCGACGATACGCGCCTGATTCGCGCGCGCCTCGCGGAGCCTTGCACGACGCGTTTCGACCTCCTTCCGGTACCGCTTCACGGTCTCGAGGATCCGCGCGTCGTGGCTCGAGACTCGCTCGATGGCATCGAGCCGCGAAAGGATGTCGTCGAGGCTCCGCGAGCCGAGGATCACTTCCAGCGTCGAGTTGCCCTGACCGTTCACGTAGAGGTCGCGAAGACGCTCCGCGATCCGTCCCTGGGCGACGACGAGGCTCTTTCGCGCCGCAACGAGGTGCTTTCCGTTCGAAACGAGGTCCTTCTCGATCTGGGCGAGCTGGATGTTCGCGTAGTTCCACTCCTCGGCGGCACGCGCCACGTCGGCGTCGAGCTGCTGCAACTCGGCCATGATCGCGCGCGCCTGCTCGCGCTTCGACTCGATGGGATCGGCGGCTGCCGGCGTGACGGCAAGCAGGAGCCCGGCTCCTACGGCCGCGAGCAAAACGGCTATCGGCGTCCATCCGGTGCGCGGGCCTCCCCTGTTGGCCCCTGGCGTGCGCCGGACAGACCCGCCGGTGGCGGTCTGGCCCGTCACAAGTGCAGCACCCTAGCACCGTCTGCGGATGCCTGCAACCTTTCTACGGAATCGAAAATCTCTGCAAACAGCCAATTCGCTCTCTCGCACGATTCGTCGGCTGTGTTAGGGTCCCCCTCTTCGTGGCCAGGGGAACGCGCAGGTGGGGGCTCTCTCTCGCGGCGGTCGCGTGCGGGACGATGGCGGTCGCCGGAGGTTCGGCGCTCGGACAGTCGAGCGCGAAGACTCCGTACAAGCTGAAGGTCGATGCAGTCGCCTACTACCTTCCGGGTCGGACTGCGCTCGGAGTACCCGTGCGCAAAGGTGTCGTCGCCGTCGACCCGAAGTTGATCCCGCTCGGGACGCGCCTCTACGTCCCCGGCTACGGTCCGGGACTCGCGGCCGACGTCGGGATCGCAATCAAGGGACGACTCATCGACCTCTGGTTCCCGAGC
The DNA here is from genome assembly GCA_035457765.1 of Gaiellaceae bacterium. Taxonomy (GTDB): domain Bacteria; phylum Actinomycetota; class Thermoleophilia; order Gaiellales; family Gaiellaceae; genus GMQP-bins7. The sequence continues at coordinate 15,602 of DATIBA010000045.1, read as the reverse complement.
ACGGCACAGGCCCGGAAGTGGGGCCGCCGCACGGTGACGATCACGATCTATCGCTAACGCTCACCGTCAGCTCGGTCAGCTACACAGTCGGGTGGTGATTCGCGCTCCCCTCGTAGTCGTCGTGGTCGGCGTCACGGCGCTGTCGATCGCCGCGTCCACGGGCCCCGCGGCCTCGCCTGAGCTCGCTCCGGCGCTCGGCCGGGCGCTTGCCGCACACGGCGTGAACCCGACGCGAACAGCGGCGTTGGCGGTGGATCTCGAGACGGAAGACGTCGTGTTTCGCAAGAACGCAAGCCGGCCGCTCCTGCCAGCTTCGGCGGAGAAGCTCGCGATCTCCTTCGTCGCGCTCCGTCTCCTCGGCCCGGACTTTCGCTTCCGGACCGAGGTCGTCGCGACGGGAGCTCAGCGGGGGCGCGCGTGGCGCGGAAACGTCTTCCTCGTCGGGAACGGAGATCCGACACTGGCGATCGCCGATCTCGACCGGCTCGCGAGCCGAATCGCGAAGATGGGCATTCGCCGGGTCGATGGCCGTGTGCTCGGCGACGAGACCCACTTCGACGCGCTGCGAGACGCACCGGGATGGAAGCCCTCCTATCTCGGGATCGAGTCGAGGCCGTTGTCTGCGCTCGCGGTGGTCGACCTGCCGGTGCGAACCGCGCATGGCTCGGCGAAGGTCGCCGCGCACGCGTTCACCGCCGCGCTGACCCGGCGAGGAGTCGTCGTCTCGGGGTCACCCGGAGCGGGACGGGCCCCCGAAGACGCCGAGCCGCTTGGTCGCGACGCCTCGGAACCGTTGCGCATCGTCATCCGGCGAATGAACCGCGACAGCGACAACTTCGTCGCCGAGATGGTGCTGAAGGAACTCGGGTCGACGATCGCGCCGCGTGGATCGACCGCCGCTGGAGCCCTTGTCGTTCGCGAGGAGCTGGACGCCGCGGAGATCCCACTTCGAGGCGTGCGCATCGCTGACGGCTCGGGCCTTTCCGACCTCGATCGACTGACTGCTCTTGCGCTCGTCGCGATTCTCCGCGCCGGCGCATCCGATCCAACCATGCGCGACGCCTTCATCACGTCACTCGCCGTCGCGGGCATCTCCGGGACCATGAAGAAACGGCTCGCGAAACGTCCGACGAAGAGCCGCGTGATCGCGAAGACCGGCACGACGAGTGCAGCCTCTTCGCTCGCGGGTTTCGTACGGCGGCGCTACGTGTTCGCGATCATCCAGAACGGCTCGCCGGTCCCGTACTGGTCGGCGCGTGCCGCCCAGGATCGCTTCGCCACCGTCCTAGCGCGCTCCTAGCAACCGAGTGAGATCCGCCTCGGACAGGATCGGAACACCCAGCTTCTGCGCCTTGGCGGCCTTCGAACCCGGGCTCTCGCCCACGACGACGCCGGTCGTCTTCTTCGAGACCGAGTCCGAGACCTTCGCGCCGAGCGCCTCGAGCGCCGCCTTCGCGTCCTCTCGCTTGTAGCCCTCGAGCGTCCCCGTGATGACGTACTGGCTCCCGGTGAGCGGGCCTTCCGCCGGTCGTTCGGCGACATCCGCCGCGAGCTGGAGGCCCAGTGCACCGAGCTCGTCGAGCAGCGTACGGTTCTCCACGTCGGAGAACCACTCCGCGATCAGCTCGGCCCGGTCGGGCCCGATGCCCTCGACCTCCTCCAGCTGCTCGAGCGATGCGTATCGCAGCGCAGCCGCCGACCGGAAGTGATGCGCGAGGCTGCGCGCGATGACCCACCCCACCTTCGGGATGTTCAATCCGAAGAGCACGCGCGAGAACGGCTGCGCCTTCGAACCCTGGATCGAGTCGAACGCACGCGTCGCCGAGATCTCGCCGAAGCCGTCCAGCGCGGCCAGCTGGTCGACCGATGTCCGATAGAGGTCCGGCAGCGAGCGCACGATCCCCTCGTCCCAGAGCTTCTTGATCGTGCTCGCGCCCACGTTCTCGATGTCCATAGCGGGCCCGACCCAGTGATACAGCGTCTCGAGCCCGCGCGACGGGCAAGCGCGGTTCGGGCAGCGGTGCATGACTTCTCCCTCGGGTCGCACGACCCCGGCACGGCAGAGCGGGCAGCGCTTCGGCATCCGCCAGGGCCTCGAGCCCGGCTCGTGCTCGCCGGCAGGCCCGACGACCTGTGGAATCACGTCACCCGCCCGCTGGACGATCACGAGATCGCCCTTGCGGATGTCCTTGCGCCGGATGTCGTCCTCGTTGTGGAGCGTCGCGCTCGAGACGGTCACGCCGCCGACGTGGACGGGCTCGAGCTCGGCCAGCGGGTTGAGGACGCCGGTGCGTCCGACCCGGACGTGGATGTCGAGGAGCCGTGTCACAGCCGAGGTCGGAGCCCACTTGAAGGCCCGCGCGAAGCGCGGACGCCCGTGCAGCGATCCGAGGCGCCCCTGCTGGTCGAACGAGTCGACCTTGATCACGATGCCGTCGATCTCGTAGCCGAGCGACGCGCGACGCCCCTCCCACGCCTCGCACGCGTCGGCGACCGCGTCGATCGTCTCCAGCCGCTGCGCGCTCGGGTTCGTTCGAAAGCCCCGGGCTCGCAACCACTCGAGTGCCTCCCACTGCGTGCTCGGTCGAGCGCCCTCGAGGACCCCGACGCCGTAGACGAAGATCGAGAGCGGCCGCTCCGCGGTCACAGCCGGATTGAGCTGGCGCAGCGACCCGGCCGCGGCGTTCCGCGCGTTCGGCGCGGGCTTCTTCCCCGCCGCGATCTGAGCCTGGTTGAAGCGCTCGAAGCCCTCGAGCGGGAAGTAGATCTCCCCGCGCACCTCGACCAGAGGCGGGACGGCTCCGTCCAGATCGAGCATTCGAAGCGGAATCGCCTCGATCGTGCGGAGGTTGGCCGTCACGTCCTCGCCGCGCAGGCCGTCGCCACGGGTGGCGCCCCGCACGAAGCGACCGTCCTCGTACACGAGAGATACCGCCGAGCCGTCGACCTTCGGCTCGATCACGTACTCCACGGCCTCGCCGGTCCCCAGGCGCTTGCTGATGTCGTCCGCCCACTTTTCGAGCGCCTCCCGCGTCGTCACCTTCTCGAGCGAGCCCATCGCCGAGAGATGGTCGACCTTGCGGAATCCTGCCGCCGGCGCGGCCCCCACACGTTGCGTCGGCGAGTCGTCGGTGACGAGCTCGGGATGTTCCTCCTCGAGCTGCTGCAGCTCGTCGAAGAGCGCGTCGTAAGCGCTGTCCGAGATCTCCGGCTCGTCGAGGACGTGGTACCGGTAGTTGTGGTGCTCGATCAGCCTTCGGAGCTCGGACACGCGGCTCGAAGGCACGCTCGTCCTAGAGGACACGCAGGAGCTCCTCGGCCGAACGGACGAACGCGTCGGGCTCCTCGGCGAGCAGCCGTTCGTCTGGATGGATCCCGCCCCAGCTCACGGCGACGGCGAACGCGCCAGCAGCCTTCGCCGCCCGGATGTCGAACGGCGAATCCCCGACGTAGGCCGCGTCGGAGGGCACGCCGCCGAGCCGCTCGATCGCGAGCGCGACGGGATCCGGGTCGGGCTTGTGCAGCTCCGTGTCCTCGTGTGCGACCACGACGTCGAAGTCGTCGCGAAGCACCGGGAAGCGGTCCAGCGCGAGCGCTACCGTGCGATGGCGCTTCGCGGTCACGATTCCGAGCCGCCGCCCTCCGGCCTTGAGTCGAGGAAGGAGCGCGATCAGCTCGTCGAACGCGTCGAGCGTCTCGTGGAGGCCGTCGTTGTGCTCCTTGTAGACCTCGAGCAACTCATCCGCGTGCTCGGCGTCGATCGCCTGCATCTGGGCGACGATTCCCTGACCGCCGATGGTGAGCCCGAGCTCGTCCGGCGGGATCTCGCGGTGGAGCACGGTGCGGACGGCGTGCTGCATCGACGCGAGGATGATCGGCCCGGAGTCGATGAGCGTGCCGTCGAGGTCGAAGAGAACGATTCGGAAGCGCACGCCGTCGATCGTAGCCCGGCGCGAAGCGCCGGGCTACGACGCGGTCCGTGGAGGGTCTGTGGAACCGGGAGCTCCCCAGCCATCCGCCACTCAGTAGTCCACGCGCTCCAGGTACAGGCCCCACGGCGGCGCCGTGAGACCAGCGTCGGATCGGCTCGCGCCGCGATCGAGAAGGCCGGAGATCGATCTCGGCGCCTCGGTTCCCGCCTCCAGCATCGTCCCGACGATTGTCCGCACCATGTGGCGCAGGAAACCGTCTGCGGTGATCGTGAAGTCGAGCCGGTCGCCATGGGCCTCCCAGGCAGCGGCGTTCACATCCCGGACGAACACGTCGTGCTGGGTCACCGTCGGCGTGAACGCCCGGAAGTCGTGCTCGCCGACGAGAGTCGCCGCCGCCGCGGCAAGAGCGTCAGGCTCGACCGCACGCGGCCACCAAAGCGCGCGCCTCGACTCGAGCGGCGCCGGCACGCGCCGCGCAAGGACGCGGTAGCGGTACGAACGGGCTCGAGCCGAGAAGCGGGCATCGAACTCCGCCGGCGCCTCCTGCGCGCCCAGCACGGCGACGTCGTCCGGGAGCGCAGCGTTCAGCGCCTCGGCCGTCCGTTCCGCGGGTGGGCCGCCGACCGCTTCGAAGCTCGCCACCTGCCCGGTCGCATGGACACCGGCGTCGGTGCGACCGGCCACGGCGAGGCCATCCCACCGCGGAAAGACGGTGTCGAGCGCCTCGCGCAGGGCACCCTCGACGGTTCGCTCGCCAGGCTGCCGCGCCCAGCCGCGGAAGCCCGTGCCGTCGTACTCGAGGGTCAGCTTGAACTTCACGCCCGCGAATTCAAGCGCGCTCGACCTTCGCCCGGCTCGTGAAGGTTTCGCGGTCTCGAGCGTCCCCTCAGTCGACGACAATCGATTCGTTCGCCGAGCTGACCGTGAGACCCGGCTCGGGCCCACCGCCGATGACGAACACGCGACCGCCGAGCGCTGCGACGCCCACACCGTGCCTCGGCGTCGGCAAGTCGGCCAGCCGCACCCAGCGGCGGGTCGCGACTCGATAGGAGAGCACCTCGGCGATCGTTCCGCCGGGCTCCTCTCCACCGACGGACACGATCTGACCTGCCGCACCGGCGGCACCCGTTCCGCCGCGCGGATCCGGAACGGGCTGGAGCCGACGCCAGCCGCGATCGCCCGGGCGGTAGCTCTCGAAGTCCAGGAGGTTCGTGTCGAGGCCTGCGGTGCGACCCGCCACCGCGTAAATGGTCCCCGCGAGCGCGGCGACGCCCAGGTGCTCGCGCGGCGTCGGCCCAGCGATCACGGACCAGCGCCCGGCACGGAGATCGTAGGAGAGCGCGTTGCGCGCCAGACGACCCCCGGCGCCGATTCCACCAGCGACGACGACGTACCTCCCGGCGACTGCCGCTCCGGCGGCCGCACGTGGAAAGGGCATCTTCGCTAGCGCACGCCATCTGCCGCGGTCGAGTACGAGGAACTGCTTCAGAGGCACCCCGGCGACCGTGTAGCCGCCGAGCACGTAGAGCTTCCCGCCGGCACCGACGGCCATCGCATGGTGGATCCCGATCGGAAGGTCCGGGAGACGCCGCCAGCGATCGAGCGAAGGCGAGTACGCGTCAGCGCGACGCGAGGCGCCGCGATCGGCAGTGAAGCCCCCGAGCACCATGATCTCGGAGCCGACGGTCGCGGCCATTACCTCGGTCCGCGGCACGGGCATCGGCGCTCGAGCGTCCCACTCGATCGGAGCCGCAGATGGCACCGGGACGAGGCCGAGCGCAACGACGACGGAGGCGGAAGCAAGCCGCGGCAGGCCGAGTCCGCCGCCGAGCCACGTTCGGCAGATCGCGAGGACGACTCCTCGCACACTCCCCGCGACGAGCGCGGCCTGACCCTCGAGTTCCCTCATGGCTGCCCCTGGCTCGTATTCAGTGATGAGCTGGCCTCAGCGTAACGACGCGCCTCGGAGCCGCCCAGTTCCGCTCGCGCCAGATGCTAGGCCGGATCGACGATCAGCGTGAGGCCCCGGACCTCGCGGACGACGACGGCCGTTCCCGGATCGCAACCGCCCTCGCAGCGAGCCTTCCAGATCTCCCCTGCAAGCTTCACCTGCCCCTCGGGCCAGAGCGCGTCGACGGCCACTCCACGCTTGCCGATCAGCGAGTCGACGCCGACCGCAGCGCTCCGCCGCTTCGACCACCAGATGAACGCGCCCGTCTCGGCGATGTCCAGGATGGCGCCGATCGCGACCGCAGCCAGGCCCCACGGAGACGGGAGCACGAAGACCGCGAGCAAGACGCCGATGAGGAGGAGCACCCTGGAAGGGTAGAGCGGCCCGGCACGGACTCCCAAACCACAGGAACCCGACGTGGACGGGCAAGCGAGTGGTCGCCTGGCGCGACCTACTCTCCGGACGGCGCTTCTTCGGCCCGCTGGGCTCGCGAAGGAGCGAGGGGCGTGGCGACGGGCTCGTAGTCCACGAACTCGAGGTAGACCATCTCGGCGGCGTCGCCCTGGCGCGGGCCGAGCCGGACGATTCGCGTGTAACCGCCCGGTCGCTCGGTGAACCGAGGCGCGACGTCGGCAAAGAGGCGGTGGACGACGTCGTTGGAGCGCAGCGCGGCGAGCGCCTGCCGTCGGGCATGGAGATCGCCGCGCTTGCCCAGCGTGACCATCTTCTCTGCGAAGGGCTTGACAGCTTTCGCCTTCGCCTCAGTGGTCTGGATCCGGCCGTGCTCGATCAGGGCGCCCGCGAGATTCGAGTAGAGCGCCTTGCGATGGGCGGAATCCCGCCCGAGCTTCCTGCCGGAACGTTGGTGGCGCATGGCCTCAGGCGAGATCCTCGCCCTTGAGAGTCAAGCCATGGGCGCCGAGCGCGGCTCGCACCTCTTCGATCGACTTGCGCCCGAAGTTGGGAATCGCGACCAGCTCGTTCTCGGACTTCGACGTCAGATCGCCGATCGTCTCGATCCCCACCCGCTTCAGGCAGTTGTACGAGCGAACGCCGAGCTCGAGCTCCTCGATCGGGAAGTTCTCCATCCCGTGCATGACCGGCGCCTCGGCCGCGGCCTCCGCCGCAGGCTCACCGAGACCCTCGATCGCGTCGAGATCGGTGAAGATCGCAAGCTGACGGATGAGGATCTCCGCCGCCTGAGCGATGGCGTCGCGTGGATCCACGGAGCCGTCGGTCGTGACGTCGAGGACGAGCTTGTCGTAATCCGTCCTCTGGCCCACACGAGCGGCCTCCACTTCGTACGCGACGCGCCGAACGGGCGAGAAGATCGAGTCGATCGGGATGACGCCGATCGTGGTCTCGGGCCCCCGGTTCAGCTCGGCGGGAACGTACCCGCGACCCCGGCCGATCGTAAGCGTCATCTCGAGCTTGCCCTTGTCCGAGACGTGGGCGATCTCGAGCTCGGGATTCAGGATCTCGAGATCCGCCGGTGCCTCGATGTCGGAGGCCGTCACCACGCCGGCCCCCTTCTTCGCGATGTAGACCTCGATCTCGGGTGAGGCACCGTGGAGACGGACGACGAGGTTCTTGAGATTCAGGATGATGTCGGTGACGTCCTCGCGAACGCCGTTCAGGGTCGTGAACTCGTGGGCGACGCCCTCGATCTTCACTGCCGTCACGGCCGCGCCCTCGAGCGAGGACAGCAGCACGCGACGCAGCGAGTTCCCGAAGGTGTGGCCGAAGCCACGGTCCAGCGGCTCGATCGCGAAGACGCCGCGATGGTCGTCGGCCTCCTCGTGGACGATCCTCGGGATCTGGAACTCCATGAGACTGGTTCGGACTGCCAAGTCGAATCCTTTCCTCGGGAGGGCGAGGCAAGCCGCGCCCGTACTACTTCGAATACAGCTCCACGATCAGTGACTCTTGCACCGGAGCGTCGATCTCATCGCGCTCCGGCCACTTGAGGACGGTGCCGGTGAGCCCGTCGTGGTCGGCCTGGAGCCAGGGCGCGACCGCCGCAGTGAGGTCGGTGGCATCGCGGACGAGCTGCTCGACCGGGCTTCCGGCCCTGAGCGAGATCACGTCGTTCGGCCGGACACCGTAACTCGGAATGTTCACCCGGCGGCCGTTGACGTGAAAGTGTCCGTGCCGGACGAGCTGCCGCGCCTGCGCACGCGAGCCCGCGAAGCCGAGGCGGTAGACGACGTTGTCGAGTCTCGTCTCGAGCATCCGCAAGAGGTTCTCACCCGGCGCCCCGAGGCCCCGAGCAGCCTTCTCGTAGGTCGAGCGGAACTGCTTCTCGAGGAGGCCGTAGTAGCGGCGCGCCTTCTGCTTCTCGCGGAGCTGCAGGAGGTACTGGCTCTGCTTGATCCGCCCGCGACCGTGCTCACCCGGCGGATAGCTCCTCCGCTCGACCGCGCACTTCTCGGTAAGGCAGCGCTCGCCTTTCAGGAACAGCTTGAGGCCCTCGCGGCGGCAGAGCCTGCACTTCGGTCCCAGATCACGCGCCACGAGCGATCAGACCCTTCTCCGCTTGCGCTGACGCACGCCGTTGTGAGCCTGTGGCGTCACGTCCTTGACGCCGAGGATCTCGAGACCGGCAGCCTGGAGCGAGCGGATCGCCGTCTCCCGCCCGGACCCCGGTCCCTTGACGAAGACCTCGACCTTCTGGAGCCCGTGCTCCATCCCCTTGCGCGCGGCGTTGTCGGCGGTGACCTGCGCGGCGAACGGCGTGGACTTGCGCGAGCCCTTGAAGCCGGCCGAGCCAGCGGACTCCCAGACGATGACGTTGCCCTCGCTGTCGGTCAACGTGACGATCGTGTTGTTGAACGACGTCTTGATGTGCGCCTGGCCGATGGCGATGTTCTTCCTGACCCGGCGCCGTGTGCGACCCCGAGTCGCGGACCTGCGAGGAGGAGCCATCAGTCGCCTCTCGAGCAGGTCGCACGCCGCGAAACGCGCGCGGCGCAAGGACGCAGGGAGCGCTCGTACCTGAAAGGTATGGGTGCGACCGAGGACACTGCGATGTGAAGCGTTGCAGCGTCCGTGCGGGAACGAGATACGAGCGAGTCGACTGTCATCGCTACTTCGTGGCCTTCTTGCCGCGGCCGACGGTCTTCTTCGGGCCCTTGCGCGTGCGCGCATTCGTCTTCGTCCGTTGACCGCGCACGGGAAGACCTCGCCGATGCCGGATCCCGCGATAGCTTCCGATCTCCGTGAGCCGCTTGATCGCCTGCCCGCGATCGCGGCGGAGATCGCCCTCGACCTCGAGCTCCCCGTCGATGAACCCGCGAAGCTTCGTGACCTCCTCGTCCGTGAGGTCGCGCACCTTCTGGTCCGGATCGAGCTCAAGCTCGCGGACGATCTTCTGCGCCGTCGGCCGACCTATGCCGTAGATGTAGGTCAGCCCGATCTCGAGCCGCTTCTGGGTGGGGAGGTTGACGCCTGCGATGCGTGCCACGTGTCTAGCCCTGCCTTTGCTTGTGCTTGGGGTTCGAGCAGATGACGATCGTGCGACCGTGCCGCTTGATCACGCGGCAGCGCTCACACATCGGCTTCACTGAGGGGCGGACTTTCATGGGCTCCGGTCGGTTACTTCATCCGAAAGGTGATGCGGCCGCGAGTGAGGTCGTACGGAGAGAGCTCGACCTTGACCCGGTCGCCGGGAAGGATGCGGATGTAGTGCTTGCGCATCTTCCCCGAGATACGGGCGAGGACGCTGTGTCCGTTGTCGAGCTGTACCCGGAACATCGTGCTGGGCAGGGCTTCGACCACCTCGCCTTCGACCTCGATCTTCTCTTCTTTGACTGCCACTTCGTGCCCAGCCTCAACCTCGTACAGCCGACGCCTTTCGCTCGTTGTCTAGAACCACGCCGGGGTCTCGGTTCAGCCTGACACCGACTCCGGTTGGATGAACGGCGACGCAAGACTGCGACCCGCGCCGCGGCCGGTCATCGTAGCACAGGGTTGCTCAAACCTCGACGCTCCGCATCGGAACGCCGACCCGCGGAGTGAGGATCCTGGGGCCGTCGGCCGTGATTGCGACCGTGTGCTCGAAGTGCGCCGACATGGCACCGTCGACCGTGCGAATCGTCCACCCGTCGTCCATGAGAGCGACCTCCGACTCGCCGGCGGTGATCATCGGCTCGATCGCGATCGTCATCCCCTCCGAAAGCCGGGGCCCGCGGCCCGGCTCGCCGAAGTTCGGGATGTGCGGATCCTCGTGGTAGTGACGCCCGACGCCGTGCCCGACGAGACTGCGAACGACCGAGAACCCGGCGCCCTCGACGACGGCCTGAACGGCATGCGAGATGTCGCCGACGCGGTTTCCGACGATCGCCTCGGAAATGCCTGCCGCAAGGGCGTCCTGGGCTGCGTTCAGGAGGTTCTGAGACTCGGGTTCGATCTCGCCGACGCCGAACGTGTAGGCGCTGTCGGCGATGTAGCCGTCGAGCGTGACGCCGACGTCGATCGTCACGAGGTCGCCCTCGGCCACGACATAGCCGTCTGGGATGCCGTGGACGACCACCTCGTTCGTCGAGATGCAGATCGCCTTCGGGTACCCCTTGTACCCCTGGGAGGTCGGGACGCCGCCGCGCTCCCGGATGAACGTGCTGGCTGCGGTGTCGAGCTCCTCGGTCGTCACTCCGGGCGAGAGCAGCGCCCCGACATGGGCGATCGTGTCCGCCACGACAGCACCGGCTGCCGCCATCTTCTCGATCTCGCGTGCGCTCTTGCGGATGATCACCAGCTGGCCCCGACTCGTGCCAAGGCATCCTCGATGGAAGTCGAGACGTCCGCGATCGCGCGGTCTCCGTCGATCGCGACGAGCGTCCCCTCGGCTCGATAACGCTCGACGACGGGCTCCGTGAGCTCGTGGTAGAGGCGAAGCCGATTCCGAATCGCGTCTGGGGAGTCATCGGCACGGCCCTCCGCGGCCGCCCGCGTCTGAAGGCGAGCGGTGGCGACCTCGTCCGAGACCATGAGCAGGATCACCGCGTCGAGCGGCTTCCCGATGTCGTCCAGCATCGCGTCGAGCGCCTCGGCCTGAGGCACCGTTCGGGGGAAGCCGTCGAGCACGAAGCCGTCCTCGTCCGCAAGTCGCTCGCGGATGAGATCGACCATGAGCTCGTCCGGGACGAGATCACCACGCTCGAGAATCGGTTTGACGCGCCGCCCGAGCTCACTGCCGTCGGCTACGGCCGCACGAAGGATGTCGCCGGTCGCGACGTGCGGTGTCCCGTGCAAGGCTCCGATCGCCTTTGCCTGGGTTCCCTTGCCCGACCCCTGGGGACCGAGGATCAGTACTCGCACGGGAGCCGCGCCTACTTCAGGAAGCCTTCGTACGAGCGCATCATCATCTGCGACTCCATCTGCCGCATCGTGTCGAGCGCGACGCCGACGGCGATCAGGACCGACGTCCCTCCGAGGGCTCCCGCGCTCGCCTGCGAGAACCCGCCGTACGCGATGAAGAGGCTCGGGAGGACGGCCACGAGTGCGAGGAACAGCGATCCCGGAAGCGTGAGCCGCGACAGGACCCTGTCGAGGTACTGGGCGGTGGGCGGCCCGGGTCGGATGCCCGGGATGTAGCCGCCGTGACGACGCAGATTGTCCGCCTGGTCGACGGGGTTGAACTGCACCGCCGTGTAGAAGTACGTGAAGACCACGATCATCAGACCCTCGATGAGCAGGTAGATCCAGTCGCCGGGCTGGAAGTAGTTGTTCACGAAGTCCTGCGTCGCCGGGAAGTACTGCGCCATCGTCGGCGGGAAGGCGAGGATCGCAGCGGCGAAGATGATCGGGATGACCCCGGCCATGTTGACGCGCAGCGGCAGGTACGTGGATCCACCCGTCGTCATCCTCCGGCCGACCATCCGCTTGGCGTACTGGATCGGGATCCTCCGCTGGCCCTCCTGGACGAACACGACCGCCGCACAGATCCCGAGCGCGATGAGCGGATAGAACAGCTTCTCCATCGGCCCGCCGTTCCACCAGGCCGCGATGCCGATCGGAGCGCCGACGAGGATGGAGGCGAAGATGAGGATGGAGATCCCGTTGCCGACGCCGCGCTTCGTGATCAGCTCGCCCATCCACATCAGGAGGACGGTGCCGGCGGTGAGCGAGATGACGATGAGTACGAGCTCGCCGGATCCGGCGTCGAGTGCGCCCTGGTTTCGGAAGAGGAATGCGTAGCCGGTCGCCTGGGCAGCCGCCAGCACCACGGTGAGGTACCGCGTGTACTGGGTGATCTTCGCGTAGCCCGCTTCGCCCTCCTTCTGCAGCTCGGCGAGGCGCGGTATCACGACCGTCATCAGCTGGAGGATGATCGAGGCCGTGACGTACGGCATGATCCCGAGGGCGAAGAGCGAGAACTGGGAGAGCGCGCCTCCCGAGAAGAGATTGAGCAGGCCCAGGATCGTGTCGCCACGGCCCGAGAAGTAGTCCTCGATCGTCTGCGAGTTGACGCCCGGTGCCGGAATCCACGATCCGAGCCGGTAGATCGCCAGGATCATCGCCGTGAAGAGGACGCGGCGACGCAGCTCCGGCACCCGCCACGCATTCGCGAGCCAGGAGAACATGGACTACTCCTCGCCCTCCTCTGCCGGTGCGGATTCCGTCGTCTCGCTCGGCTCGGAGGCTTCGACCTCCGAAATCTCGGGCTCTGCGGCCGGAGTTGCCTTGTGTCGCTTCTTCTTGCGCTCGACAGGCTCGCGGAGCCGCGTGACCGTGCCTCCTGCCGCCTCGATCTTCTCGACCGCCGACTTGGAGAACGAGTGCGCGGTGACGGAGAGCTTCTTCGTGAGCTCGCCCTCCCCGAGCACCTTGACGTCGACCGAGAGCTTGCGGACGAGCCCGGCGGCCCTCAGCGCGTCGACGGTGACGTCCGCTCCGCTCTCGAACCGCTGCTCGAGGTCACCGACGTTGACCGGTTGCGAGTACGTGCGGAAGGGTCCGATCGGCATCGCGTCCGCGGACGTGTTCCCCCGCAACTTGCCGATGCGCATGTCGATCGGCATCTGGCCACCCTCGAATCCGGCCGGCATCTTGTTCGATCCGGCGCGAGCCTTCTGGCCCTTGATTCCCCGTCCGGAGTAGCGCCCCTTGCCGGAGCCGGGTCCACGCCCCACGCGTTTGCGTGCCTTTCGCGACTGGGCGGGCTGCAGGCTGGACAGATTGAGCTCGTCGCTCACCGCTTCCCACCTCCGTCGGTCTGGACCAGATGTCGAACCTGACGCAGCATGCCCTGAAGCTGCGCGGAGTCCTCGTGCTCGGCGCTGCGTCCGATCTTGCCGAGGCCGAGCGCACGCAGCGTGCCGAGGTGACGGGCGGACTGACCGATCCCACTCCGAACCTGCGTGATCTTGACGGTGCTCATGCGGTGGCCTCATCGGCGATCTCCGTCGCCGGCTCCCCTCGGTCTGCAGCCACCGAGGCTTCGGGCTCTTCCTCGGTCTTGCGTGCTCCGGCACGCGACACGGGCAACACCTCGGCGACGGTCTTCCCGCGAAGCTGTGCGACGTCCTCGGGGCGTACGAGCCGGCGTAAGCCGTTGACGGTCGCACGCGTCATGTTGATCGGGGTCGTGGTGCCAAGGCTCTTGGCGAGCACGTCGCGAATGCCGGCCAACTCCAGCACTGCTCGAACACCGCCTCCGGCGATGACGCCGGTACCCTCGCTCGCCGGACGCAGAACCACCCGGGCGGCGTCGAACCGGCCGACGATCTCGTGCGTGATCGTCTGGCCATGCTTGGGCACGGTGAAGAGGTTCTTCCGGGCGTCCTCGACCGCCTTCGAGATCGCAAGCGGGACCTCGCGCGCCTTCCCGTAGCCCAGACCCACCCGGTCGACCTCGTCGCCGATGACGACGAGCGCAGTGAACGAGAACCGCCTGCCGCCCTTCACGACCTTGGCGACGCGGTTTATCTCGATGACCCGCTCCTTGAGCTCGCGGGATTCGGGAACGTCGACGGTGCTCAAAACTGAAGCCCTCCCTCGCGTGCGCCCTCGGCAAGTGCCTTGACGCGTCCGTGGTACAGGTAGCCGCCGCGATCGAAGACGCAGCGCCCGATTCCCGCCTTCTTCGCAGCCTCCGCGAGCGCGCTGCCGACGGCCGCGGCCTGCTCGGTCTTCGAGCCGGACGTCTTGCCGAGCGACGTCCAGCCCGCGGAGGCGAGCGTGCGCGCGCTCTCGTCGTCGACGAGCTGCGCGAAGATTCCGCGGTTCGAGCGGAACACGACGAGGCGAGGACGCTCGGCCGTGCCGGCGACCTTGCCCCGGACGCGGCGGTGACGCCGCACGCGCGCTTCCCGCTTCGTGAGCACACTCATGCGCGCTTCCCGACCTTCCTGCGGACCTGCTCGTCGCGGTAGCGGATTCCCTTGCCCTTGTATGGCTCGGGCGGTCGTACCTTGCGAACCTCGGCAGCCGTCTGACCGACGATCTGCTTGTCGATTCCCTTGACGACGATCTGCGTCGGACTCGGTACCTCGAACGAGATCCCCTTGCGAGGCTTCACGAGCACCGGGTGCGAGTAGCCGACGGCGAGCTCGAGGTCGGTTCCCTTGAGCTGGGCCCGATAGCCGACGCCCTGGATCTCGAGATGCTTCTCGAAGCCGTTCGTCACGCCCTCGACCATGTTCGCGATCAGCGTTCGCGTGAGGCCGTGCAGTGCGCGGTCCCCGCCGCGTTCGGTCGGGCGCGTCACGACGACCTCGGACTCGGTCTTCTCGATCTGCATGCGCGCGGGCACGGCCTGGCTGAGCTCCCCGAGAGGACCGTTGACCTGCACGCGCCCGGGCGAGATCGCGACCATGACCCCGGCGGGCAACTCGATCGGCTTTCTCCCGATACGGCTCATCGTTCTGCGCCTCCCTGGGCTGCCTTACCAGACAAAGGCGATCACCTCGCCGCCGACGCCGCGCTCCGCGGCCTGGCGGTTCGTGATGACGCCACTCGAGGTGGACATGATCGCGGTGCCGAAGCCACCGAGCACTCGCGGGAGGCGGTCCTTGCGCGCGTAGACGCGGCGGCCGGGTTTCGAGACGCGCTTGAGATCGGTGATCACGCGACGCCGGTCACGGGCGAACTTCAACTCGACCACGAGCGTGCGGTACGGCAGAAGCTGCCCTCTGTCGTCAGTCGCGTCGACGACCCGGTAATCCTTGATGTAGCCCTCGTCCTTGAGGATGCGGGCGATCTCTTCCTTCATCCGCGAGTTCGGCATGGACGCGGTGTCATGCAGCGCACGGTTGGCATTTCGGATGCGCGTGAGCATGTCGGCGATGGGATCGGTGAGCATGTCGTCCTCTCTACCAGCTCGACTTCGTCATGCCTGGAACCGCGCCCTGATGCGCCAGCTCGCGCAGGCAGATGCGACACAGACCGAACTTCCGATACACCGCACGCGGGCGACCGCAGCGGTTGCAGCGCGTGTACGCACGCACCTTGTGCTTCGACTCGCGCTGCTGCTTGACGACGAGCGACTTCTTGGCCATTGCTTAGCTCTGTTCCCTTCTGGAGGCGGCGAACGGCAAGCCCAGCGCGCCCAGTAGCGCACGGCCGTGCTCGTCCGTCTTCGCCGACGTCGTGATCGCGATGTCGAGGCCGCGGATCAGGGGCACCTTGTCGTAGTCAACTTCGGGGAAGATGATCTGCTCCCGGATCCCGATCGAGTAGTTGCCGCGGCCGTCGAACGATCCGGGATCGAGACCGCGAAA
>DATIBA010000044.1:0-2237 GCA_035457765.1 Gaiellaceae bacterium | reverse complement strand
GTGAGAAGCACGGGTGTCAGCCCCAGTCGGTGCAGCTCGGCGATCGCTTCCGCGCTCGTCGGCTTGATCGTGTCGCGGACGGTCAAGGTCGCCCGCGGCACCCCGTCCCACGAGACGGTGATCGTGCCGTCGCGGCGGCCGACCTCGACCGCATGATCCTCGACCGTGCCGATGACGCCGATCCCCGGAGCATTCCGGAAGCCGGTCACGGAGGGAAGCTCGCCGACCTCGCGCCTCGCGGTGGAAGCGACGGCCTGCGCGATCGGGTGCTCGGAGGCGGCCTCGACCGCACCGGCGAGACGCAGGATCTCGGTTCGGCTCGCACCGTCGAGTGGCGTCACCTCCGCGAGCTCCATCCGGCCCTCGGTGACCGTCCCCGTCTTGTCGAGCACGATCGTCCCGATCCTCCGCGTCTCCTCGAGGATCTCGGGGCCCTTGATCACGATGCCGAGCTGCGCGCCACGACCCGTCCCGACCATGAGCGCGGTGGGCGTCGCGAGGCCGAGCGCGCAGGGGCACGCGATGATCAGCACGGCGACGGCTGCCGTGAACGCCTCCCCCGCCGACGCGTCGAGCAGGAGCCAGCCGGCCAGCGTCGCAACCGAGATCGCGATCACGATCGGGACGAACACCGCGGAGACGCGATCCGCGAGGCGTTGCACCGGCGCTTTCCCGGACTGCGCCGCGTCCACGAGGCGCGCGATCTGGGCGAGTGCCGTGTCGGCGCCCACCTTCGTCGCCCGGACGACGAGGCGGCCGAACGTGTTGATGGTCGCCCCGGCGACGTCGGAGCCCGGCCCGACCTCGACGGGCAGCGATTCGCCGGTCAAAAGAGCCTGGTCCACCGCCGACTCTCCCTCGACCACGACGCCGTCGGTGGGGATCTTCTCGCCGGGCCGCACGACCATCAGGTCGTCCGGGACGACCTGCTCGATCGGGACGGAGATCTCCTCGCCGTCGCGGAGGATCCGTGCCTCCTTGGCTCCCAGCTCGAGCAGCTTTCGGATGGCTTCGCTCGAGCGACTCTTGGCGCGTGCCTCGAGGTAGCGGCCGAGCAGGATGAGGGTCGTGATCACGGCTGCGACCTCGAAGTAGGTCTCGGCGTCGATGCCTCCGACGAGGACGACGGTCGACCAGAGGTAGGCCGCCAGCGTGCCGATGGAGATGAGGGTGTCCATCGTGGCAGCGAGGTGGCGCGCACTCCGGAGCGCGGATTCGTGGAATCCGAGTCCGCACCAGAGGACGACGGGGGTCGCGAGGGCGAGCGCGACCCACTCCCAGCCGGTGAACTGGAGCGGCGGGACCATGGCGATGGCGGCGAGCGGTGCGGTCAGCGCCGCGGCGACGGCCAGGCGGCGGCGGAGGAGAGCCGCGGGCTCGCCGTGATCGTGAACTGCGCCCGACTCGACGACCGGGTGCGCGTGGTACCCCGCAGCCTCGACCGCGGACACGAGGTCGTCGACCGCCACCGCCGGATCGCAGCGGACGGTCGCCTGCTCGGTCGCGAAGTTGACGGTCGCCTCGACGCCGTCGAGCTTGTTGAGCTTGTTCTCGATCCGCCGCACGCACGAGGCGCAGGTCATGCCCTCGAGATCGAGACGGACCTCCTTCGGGACACCTGCCTCGGGTATCGCGGTCGTCGTCACGCGGCCTCGTAGCCGGCCTCGCCGATCGCGGCGCGCAGCTCGAGGTCGTCGAGCCCGACTCCCCTGATCGTGA
Organism: Gaiellaceae bacterium; assembly: GCA_035457765.1. Classification (GTDB taxonomy): domain Bacteria; phylum Actinomycetota; class Thermoleophilia; order Gaiellales; family Gaiellaceae; genus GMQP-bins7. The sequence goes on along the minus strand of DATIBA010000044.1, from coordinate 518 downwards.
CGACCTTCGCTTCGAGGTCGACGTCGACGTCCTCCACGCCCTCGACCTCGGACACCTCCTCGCGAATCGCCAGCGCGCAGTGCGCGCAGTGGATCGCGGGGACGCTGTACGTGACGGTGTCGCTCACGATCCTCCTCTCGGTCTTCGGCGATCGAGAGGAGTATACCCCATTGGGGTATCTAACGACCTTGGCTGCCGGCCTTCTCGAAGAGCCGGCCCGCGGCGATCTCGGCCGCCATCCCCTTCGAGTCCTCGCGGTACCAGGACCCGTCCTCGAACTCGATCGCCGGCAGGAAGTGCTGGCCCGTGTGCTCGATCACGAGCTTCCGCCTGCCTCTCGGGAACGCCGGCTCCGCGACGACCTCGTATTCGATTCCCTGCTCGTCGAGCGCCCGCTGGACCGTCCAGCAGGGGTGGGCGATGCGGTACCAGACGAACCTGCAGCGATGGAGACGAATTGCCACGAGCACATCCTGACGCGGCAGGGGCGGGCCTGCGTCGTCAGAGCCCTTCGATGC
>DATIBA010000043.1:0-4743 GCA_035457765.1 Gaiellaceae bacterium | reverse complement strand
GGTTCGCCGTCGGCCTCCGCGGCGACGTCTGCGAGCCCGAGGTAGAGGGCCACGGGCACATCGGCGACGTCGATCCGGGACGCGAGGTTCATGAGGCACGTGAGTGTCGTGAGGCCGCGGCCCCAGCCGTCTCGACGTCGTTCGACTCCGAACGCGAGTCCGGTTACGAACGCGTCGACCCCCGTCGGGTCGGACTCGGTCAACGCGATCGTCGCCTTTGCCAGGACGAGTGGGATGTTCCGCTCGAGCCCGTCACGGAGGCGCTTACGATGGTGCGCGACGCGATCCCCGCGTGGAGCGATGTCGACGTACACGTCGTCGCCGCGTAGCTCGACCGGAAAGCGCTGCAGGTCGTCCGCCCACTGGTCGAACGTGCCACCGGAGCAGAGGTCGAAGCGGGCGTGGTGCCAGTGGCACGTGAGGATGCCGTCCGCCACGGAGCCGCGGTGGAGCGGGAAACCCATGTGCGGGCAGCGGTTGTCGACCGCGTGCACCGTGTCTCCGTCCGCGAACAGGCAGAGCGTGTGGCCGCCGATGTTCGCAACGAGGCGTCCGGCAGCTCGAAGCTCGGAGAGCGATGCCGCCTGAACGAGCTCGTCGCTTGCTGTCGCTGTCATGTCTTCTCCTTGGGCGAGGGCGCCGGCACGGGCGTGCCGACGGGACAGGCGAAGACTAGAACCTCAAGTAAACTTGAGGTCAAGATGTCGACGATCGGGGATCTCAGCATCGGCGAGGTCGCCGTGCGCAGCGGAGTTGCGCCCTCCGCTCTTCGCTTCTACGAGCATGCGGGTCTCATCGCGGCGGCTCGGACGGGTGGGAACCAGCGTCGGTACGAGCGGGCCGTCCTTCGCCGGATTGCCCTCATCCAGGCCGGCAGGGCGGCGGGCATTCCGCTCGCCGAGATCCGAGCGGCGCTCACGACTCTCCCGGAGGATCGAGTCCCGAACCGGAAGGACTGGGACCGGCTATCGCGCTCCTGGCGCAAGGACGTCGATCGGCGGATCGCTCTCCTGCAGGGATTGCGAGAGCGCCTGACCACGTGCATCGGTTGTGGGTGCCTGTCGATCGACCGTTGCGCGCTGCTGAATCCGGACGACGAAGCCGTCCGGCTCGGCGAGGGAGCGCACTACCTTCTGAAGGACGGGTCTAGAAGCCGTACCGCTCCTCTCTGAAGGGGTCGGCGTCGTTGTGGTAGCCGTAGCGCTCCCAGAAGCCCGGGCGATCGTCTGCGGTCAGCTCGATCCCCCGCAGCCATTTCGCGCTCTTCCAGAAGTACTTGCCGGGGATCACGAGGCGGAGTGGACCACCGTGCTCCGGCGTCAGGGGCGCACCGTCCGCGTGCGTGGCGAGAAGCGAGAGCGGGTCGCGGAGGAAGCTGATCGGGACGTTCGCGGTGTAGCCCTCCTCGGCGTGCGCGACGACGAACCGCGCCGACGCCAGAGGCTTGACGAGCTCCTCGAGAGCGCTCCAGTGGATCCCCTCGAACGTGACGTCGAAGCGGCTCCAGCGGGTGACGCAGTGGATGTCCTGCGTGTGACTCGTTCGAGGAAGCGCATTCAGCTCGTTCCAGGAGAGGCGGAGCGGCCGCTCGACCTGACCCTCCACGAAGAAATCCCAGCTCGCGAGGTCGGTACGCGGGATCGAACCGGCATGGAGAACGGGCCACTTCTCGGTCAGGTACTGGCCCGGTGGTAGACGTGCCGGGTCGTACCCCGCCTCGATGACCTTGCGCTCTGCCCTGCCCCGGAACACTGGTGCAACACTAGTCCCGATGTCGACCACGGCGTTACGAGTCGCTCGTCGTCCACGTGCGTTCGTCGGCGTCCGTGGCCCGGACTCCTCCGCCTACCTCCAGGCGATGGTGTCGAACGACGTCGAGGCGCTTGCGATCGGCGATGCGTGCGAGGCTCTGCTCCTGACGCCGAGGGCGCGGGTGATCGCCCCGCTGGTCGTTCTCAGGCGGGGTGCCGACGACTTTCTCCTGTTGACCGAGGCCGGACTCGGCGAACGCGTACGCGTGACTCTGCTTCGGTCACGGTTCGCGGCGAAATGCGAGATCTCGATCGAGGAGCACACAGCCTCCGTCGTGTTCGGTGACGGAGCGGGCATCCCGAGCGCGGACTACGGTGTGGAGGCGGTCGAGGTGCTCGACGCAGACCTGGAGCCCACCGTGGGCGAGGCCGATCTCGAGCTCCTCCGGATCAAAGCCGGCACGCCGCGATGGGGACGTGAGATCGACGACAGGATCCTCCCTGCCGAAGCCGGTCTCGATCGCCGTGCCGTCGACTTCGAGAAGGGCTGCTACCCGGGCCAGGAGCCGATCGCACGGCAGCACTACCGCGGCCGGGTGAACCGCACGCTGCGGGTGCTCGAGATCGAGGGCGAGGAGCTCCCGGCGTACGACGCCGAGCTGGCCTTCGGGGACAAAGCGATCGGTCGGGTGACGAGCGCGACGCTCGACGGGGGCAACGTCGTCGCGCTGGCCTACGTGCGCGCCGAGGTTCCTCCTGACGCGAGCCTCCGCCTCGGAGACCGCGCTGTCAGGCAGCTAGACTTGCCCTCCCTGCGCCCGTAGCTCAGGGGATAGAGCGCTGCCCTGCGGAGGCAGAGGTCGCATGTTCGAATCATGCCGGGCGCACCTCGCGCTCCTGGTCGGCGTCGGCTCCCGCCGGTCGCTCAGACCGACGGGACGCGCGCACCCGCGATCGGAATGCCTGCGAGACGGGCGCTGACCACTTCCTCGGCCGCTTCGGCGCTCGGCTCGTGGCTCGTGACGGCGGCGAGGAAGTCCTCGCGATCGAGAGCGTAGAGAACGACGGGCGTCTTCGCCGAGACGGTGGCGGTGCGGGCGACGTCGCGAATGAGCGCGATCTCCCCGAAGTACCCTCCCGCGCCGAGCTCGGCGATCGGCCTGCCGTACTCGGAGACCTCGACCACCCCTTCCACGACCATGTAGAAGCGATCGCCTGCGTCGCCTTCGCGCACGATCACCGTGTCGGGATCGAGGCGGAGCGGGACGAGCCGCCCGGCGAGATGCTCGAGCGTCATCCCGGGCAGCGGGGCGAAGATCGGAACCGACGTCAGGATCCTCAGCTCCTCGACCTCGGGGGCGACCGCCCTCGCGTCGATCTTCGCGACCGCCGGCCAGAGAACGAGGACGAGGCCGACGAGAGCGGCGCCGGTCGCGATCAGGGCACCTTCCAGACCGAGCCAGTCGATCAGCGGTGGCGCGGCGATCGCGCCGAACCCCACCGCGGCGAACCAGAGCATCTGGATGACTCCGAAGACCCGCGCAAGGATGTGGTCCGGGACGGCCCTCTGGACGAGCGTGAACGTCGCAACGTCGACGAACGAGTTCCCGAGCCCGATGAGGGCGAGCAGGAGCAGGGCCGCGGCCGTCGTCGGAACGATCCCGAGCAGGATGAGCGGAGCGCCCCAGAGGACGACCCCGAACATGAACGCGGGACTGAGCCTCCGAGCTCCGGTGAGCGTGAGCGCGAGCACTCCACCGACGATCGCTCCCGCGCCGAGTGCGGAGTTGAGGTAGCCGACTCCGGCGTCTCCCAACTCGAGCAGTTCGATCGCGACCACGACGACGTACACGGCGAGGGCGCCGGCGACGAAGGTCTGTGCGGTGAAGAGTCCGATGAGGAGGCGGAGCGACGGCTCCCTCGCGATCGTACGGAACCCCATGAGCACCTCCGATGCGACCGTCGAGGCCTCGGTCTCGTGTTCCCGCCGAGGACGCGAGGCGGGGAGGCGGACGACGAAGAGTCCCGAGAGCAGTACGAGTCCCACGTTGACGAGGAAGACCGTTTCGATGCTCGTCACTCCGAGGAGGAGACCAGCGATGGCCGGTCCGACGAACACGGCGAGGCTTTCGATCGTGCTCGCCACGGCGTTAGCGGCGGTGAGCTCGCGCGGGGACTGGGCGAGCGCGGGTGTCATCGCCGCCTGTGCGGGTCTGAAGGGTGTCGTTGCGATGGCCGCCCCGATCGCGAGGGCGTAGATGAACGCCGGGTCGACGTCGAGGAACACGCCGACCGCGGCTGCGCCGATCAGCACCGCGCGGGCGAGCAGCGAGCCGAGGAGCACGAGGTCGCGGCGGTAGCGGTCCGCGAGCAACCCCGTGAACGGGGCGAGCAACGCCGCGGGCACGAGCCGGAGGAAGAAAATGAGGCCGACCGCTGCTTCGCCCCCGATCTCGTACGCGTACACGGAGACCGCGACGAGATACGCCCACTGGCCGATGACGGACGCGGCCCAGGCGAGCTCGAGGCGCCGGAGGCTCTCGTTCCGGACGACGTCGCGGAACGCTGCGGCCGACTCCGCGATCCGTCTCCTCACGGCCTCCACTCGGCGGAGCATCTCAGCCGGACTTGCGGAAGTGAAGGGTTGTGGGAAGATTCTCGCGGATGCACACGTCTAGTTGACTGGAACTTCGGTCCAACACCCAAAGGAGGAAGGACATGCCGGACGAAGAGACCCGCGAGGAGCCAGAGGTCGAGGGTCACGGCGTAGGGCCGGGCGCAGAGGCCGCGGGCACATCGCCGGGCGAGGCGGCGGGCACGTCGCCAGGTGCCGCCGACGAGGGCCCAGACGTCGAGGGGCACATGTTCGGCGAAGGCACGTCGCCGGGTGGCGTGGGCCCGGGTGGCGTCGGACCAGGCGGCGTGGGCCCGGGCGGTCACAGCGGGGGCTAATCGTCTCAGATCGACGTTTTCGAGGCCCGGACGGGATGTG
>DATIBA010000042.1:0-3903 GCA_035457765.1 Gaiellaceae bacterium | reverse complement strand
GGACGAATCGTTGCGTCGCCATCCGCGACCAGCAGGGGCTCGGGTACCTCCCGGACGGCACGACGCGACTCTCTCGTTACGGCGAGCCGATTCGGCACTTCATGGGCACGTCGACCTTCGCGGAGTACACGGTCATGCCGGAGATCGCGCTCGCGAAGGTCTCGCCGGATGCTCCTCTCGAAGGCTGCGCCCCGTTCGCTTGCGGGCTCGCGACGGGAATCGGTGCGGCGCTGTACACGGCGGACGTCGAGGCGGGCTCGACATGCGCGGTCTTCGGTTGCGGCCTCGTCGGGTTGGGGGCCGTGATCGGCGCGCGGCTCGCGGGTGCGAGTCGCATCATCGCGATCGATCTGTCGGAGGATCGCCTCGCGATGGCACGGCACCACGGGGCCACGGACACTCGCGTCGCGGGTGGCCAGGTGGTGGACTGGATCCGCGAGGAGACGGGCGGGTTCGGCACCGACTACACGTTCGAGGCGACCGGGAACGTGGCCGTCATGCGACAGGCCGTCGAAGCCGCACGCGAGGCGTGGGGCCTCGCGACGATGATCGGTGTCGCAGGCAAGGGAGAGACGCTCGACGTCGTCCCCCGGCTCCTGATCACCGGCAGACGAGTGACCGGCTCGTCCTTCGGCGGCGTCAAGGGGCGGACGCAGGTCCCGCAACTCGTCGACCGCTGGCTCGCCGGCGAGATCGACGTCGGATCGCTGCTGAGCCACCGCCTCACCCTCGACGAGGTGAACCACGGATTCGAGCTCATGGAGGCGCAGGACGGCATTCGCAGCGTGATCGCGTTCGAGTAGGCCACGCTCGAGAGCGGCTCTGCGTCTGAACACGACCTTTGCACGACTCCAAACAGATCCCACACAGCCGGGGACGACACTCGGTCTCGTAGGACCATCCCCTCCCCCGCGTGAAGGACGCTCGAGCGTCCTTTGCGCTTCTCGGGGCGTAGCGGCTGGAGCTGGAGTTAGGGCGGCCGGGCCAGCTACCCAATCCGCGCCCCAGTCAGGGGAAGAGAACGGGGACGCCAAATGCTGACCCGGCCGGAGCCCCGTTTCGCCGCCGAGCCGCATCTCCCTCCGCAGATGTAAAGAGAATGTAAGAGAAGGATCGAGCGGGACGAGCGCCTACGGGCGCAGGACCTCGTAGATCCTGCCGTCGTTCTCCTTCGGGGTCGCGTTGTTGTCGAGGTGCCGATCGACGATCCAGTAGCTCGTGGCGTTCGGGCTGTCCTTCGGGTTCGACGTCGGCGCGACCGTCACCCCTGCGAGCCAGAGGTCGGAGTGCGACAGAGGAATCGTGATCGCTCGAAGCAGCCGGCCGGACCGGGTGAGCTCGAAGATCTTGTGCTCGTAGTCGTCGATGACGAGGATGGTTCCCCGTTGCGGGTCGCTTCCGATGCCCTCGCAGTTCCTGATGCCGTACCTGCCGACGTCGAAGTGAGCCACCCCGTCGTTGCCGTCGCCGAAGACTCCGTTCACCGGGTCGATGTCGTAGACCTCCTTCCCCGAACCGTCGCAGACGAAAAGATGACCCGAGCCCGGCTCCAGCACGACGTCTTCGGGGTCGTAGCTTCCGTACGGGATCGTGCTGAACGACGTCACGGCGTCGTCCGCGGTTCCGGGGCGGCCGTCGCCCCCGGGGCTGACGATGTAGATCCGATCCTTGTCGTCGTCGGACACGTACAGAACTCCCCCGTTCGCGTCGAAGCTGACGCCCGTCGGCTCGCGGCTGAAGCCGGCTGTCGTGCCTGTGCCGACGAGTTGCCCCGTGCGTCGTATGAGGAACATGTTCGCGCCCCGGTAGAGCGGCATCTCCTCGACCTCCGAGTCCGTCACGAGCAACGTGTCGGCGTCTGCCATGTACGTGATCCCTGCGGGGTCGGGCGCCGGTGTGGGAAGCCGCGAGGTGTGGATCGTCTTTGCCAGCGTTCCGGCGAACGTCTTCGAGAGCCGGGAGCGTGGCGCCAGCGACAGTTCGATGATACGACCCTCTAGCCTGCCACCGCCCGCGTCGGCGATGTACAGGCTCTGAACTCTCGGGCGGTCCGTTCGGTCGGCGCTCGGCGCGAAGACCAGTGCCCGGAGATTCCGGATTCGGGCGCCCGCGATGTCGAACGTCTTCGCGACCTTTCCCGACCGATCGACCGCGAAGAGGAGGCGCCGCTCGGGGCTGGCGACGTACAGCAGGCCGTCGAGGGGGTTGCGTGCAAGTCCGCGCAACCTCCCGTCGCCGAGGCTCTTGAGCGACACCCGGGTCGGTTTTCGATACACGCCATCCTCGGCCGGCACGCGCACGATCTCGCGGGCGCCGCTGTCAAGGAGGAGCCAGGTGCCGGACTTCGGATCGAACGACGCGCCCTGGGCGTTCTCCAGCTGGAGGTTCCTGACGTCAGCGCGCTCGCTGGTCGGTTGCTTGGTCCCGAGCTCGGAGGCATCGACCGCGATGCGTTTCTTGCCGTCGATCGCGGTCAACTGCGAACGAAAAGGATCGAACGCCAGTGTGGACGTGTTCGAGATCTTCGGCAGGCTGAACGCGCCCAGTGACTCCTCGAGCGACCCGATCCGCAAGAATCGCGTCCGGCCGGGACCGGTCGACGCGACGAGCAGCAGCTTCTTCGAGGGCACGTACGCAAGCCCGGTCGGGCGAGGGAACCCGAACTCACCGGTGAGGGTGGAACCCACCTCGACCGCATCGAGGACGGGACTGGAGGACGCACGGTGCGTTGAGGCGGCGACGGTTGCGGGTAGCGCGAGCGCGCAGACGAGCACGCACGCGATAAGACGACCGTCGCGCCTCGATTCACCATAGAGTTGGATGCGTCGCATCGACAGCGTGCGCGGTCAGTGTACGCACCCGCTCAGTCGGGTCCCGTTGTGGCGAGGTTGGCTTCGCCCTACATTTGACGGCGGACATTTGACGGCGGCTGCGACGCGCAACTACCCTGACGCGCGGACGTGCGACCGCTCACTCGCCCAGTTCTCCTGCTCGCGATCGCCGTGGCGGTCGTCGCGGTTCCGACCGCCGCCTCCGGTGCGCTCTCCGGGCAGGCGACACCGACGGGCCCGGCCGCCAACAGCACGTCGTATCAGGACTCGGCGGGGGAGAACCCGGCCGCTCCCGACATCACGACCTTGACGACGTCGAACAACGACGCGGGCGTCATCTCGTTCAAGATCGACATCCCGAATCGGCCGACGCTGACGCAGGATCTCCTGCTCCTCATCTTCGCCGACACGGATGCGAACCCGCAGACCGGAGATCCGGAGTCTCTCGGCTCGGACTACGTGATCCAAGTCTTCGCCGGCGAAGCGGCGCTCTTCAGGTGGGACGGAGCCGACTTCACACGGCGCGCTGGAGATCCGCCCGCGACGTCGCTGATCTTCTCGTACCAGGGTGGCGTGACCCTCACGATCAGCGCGGCGGAGCTCGGCAACACCAAGCGCTTCGGCTTCGCCGTCATCGCGGTCTCGGGCATCGTCATCGACCCGGCGACCGGCGATCTCGACTTCACGAACGCCGTCAGCGACGTCGCACCTGCCTCGGGTGCGGGACTGTATGCCTACGAGGTCAGGATCACGCCGCCGTCGCTGGTCGTGAGGAGATTCACGCCGTCCCCGAGGATCCCGACGGCCGGCCGCGCGTTCACACTGCGGCTCGTCGCGGCACGCTCGGACACGGGCGCCGTCGTCCAGAACGGGCGGGTCAATTGCGTGGGACGGATCGGTAGCGCGCGGCTCAGGGCGCAGGTACAGCGCGTTGTCGCCGGCGCTGCGACCTGCACGTGGAACATTCCACCCGGGGCGAAGGGCAAGACGTTCAGAGGTTCGGTAGCGGTGGTGTTCGAGGGCCTCAGAGCGGCGCAGAGCTTCTCGCGGAGCGTTCGCTAGCACGCAACTC
>DATIBA010000041.1:0-2091 GCA_035457765.1 Gaiellaceae bacterium | reverse complement strand
ATTACGACGTCGCGCGGCTTCGTGCGTCCGTCACGAGACGCTCTGCGTCGGCGCGGTTCCCGTAGCCCAGCGTCTCGACCTTCGCCTCTTCGAGGTCCTTGTACACCTGGAAGAAATGCTCGATCTCGTTTCGCAGCTCGGCGGGGATGTCGTGGATGTCGGAGATCCGCATCCACGCGGGATCTTTCAGCGGGACGCAGATGATCTTCTCGTCGGGACCCTTCTCATCGGCCATGTGGAACACGCCGACGATACGGACCCGGATCCGGCAGCCGGGGAACGTCGGATCGCCGACGAGGACGAGCGCGTCCAGCGGATCGCCGTCCTCGCCCATCGTCCCCTCGATGAAACCGTAGTCCGCGGGGTACGCCATCGACGTGAAGAGCCTCCTGTCGAGCACGACGGCGCCCAGCTCCTCGTCGAGCTCGTACTTGTTCCGCGAGCCGGACGGGACCTCGACGAAGACGACGACGTGCTCGGTCATCGTCCGGAGGCTAACCCAGCCTCGAGATCCGCTCGACGAGCAGGTCGAAGAAGGCCTCGGTGTCGAGGTCGACGCCGACTCGTGCGTTCGGGGCGCGCTCGGTGCGCTTCCAGATGTCGACGACCGTCCGTCCGCGATTGAGCTCAGACTCGAGCTCGACCTCGACGTTGCGATGCCGCGTCTCGACCAGCCCTGGGCGGATGACGTGTGCAACCGCGACTGCATCGTGGATCGGAGCCCCGTCCCAGCCGTAGGTCGCCAGGTGGTACCGGCTGAAGAAGACGTTCAGCTCGGCCACGAACGTGCCGACCCGCCCCGCCGCCCGCAGGCGCTCCTCGACAGGTGGGCCGAGGATCGCCTTGTGCGTCACGTCGAGCCCGATCATGGTCACGTCGAGCCCGCTCGCGAACACGCGTGCTGCCGCTTCCGGGTCGCACCAGACGTTGAACTCGGCGGCTGGCGTGACGTTTCCTTCCGCGATCGCGCCGCCCATGAGAACGATGCGTTCGATGCCAGCGCCGTCGTACGCGTCCAGGTACCGGGCGACGTTCGTGAGCGGGCCCGTCGGGACGAGTGTGACGCCCCGTGTCCCGTTCTCGATCAGCCGGGCGATGAACGAGACGGCCTCATCGTCGACGACGGCGGTCGTCGGGTCGGCAAGGCTCGGCCCGTCGAGCCCGCTCTCCCCGTGGACGTGCGAGGCCACGACGAGCTCGCGCTCGAGCGGGGCGGCGGCGCCGGCTGCGACGGGGACGTCGGTCCGACCGGCAAGCTCGAGCACGCGCAGCGCATTCGCGGTCGTCTTCTCGAGTGTCTGGTTGCCGTACGTCGTGGTGACGCCCAGGAGCTCGATCTCCGGACTGGCGAGCGCGAGGAGGAGCGCGATCGCGTCGTCGTGGCCGGGATCGCAGTCGAGGATGACGGGTGTCGAAGTCGAGTCCACGACGCGCAGTATCGTGGCCGTCGTGGATCCCGTCCGTGCGAAGCTACTCGAGTTCGCGCTCTCGCTGCCCGAGGCGGTCGAGGACCACCCGTGGGGCGAGACGGTGGCGAAGGTCCGCCGAAGGGTCTTCGTGTTCTTCGGCGGCGACCCGACTCGGCATCGGGTCACGGTCAAGCTCGTCGAGTCGCACGGTCACGCGCTGTCGATCGAGGGCGCGGAGCCGAGCGGCTACGGCCTCGGCAAGGCAGGCTGGGTGACCGTGCCCGTCGACGCGGACGGCGTCGATCTCGGGCTTCTCTGCGACTGGATCGAGGAGAGCTACCGGATCGTCGCCCCGAAGCGGCTCCTTGCGCAGATCGACACGGGCTAGGAGAGGATCGCGTCGACCTCGGTCGCCGTCGGAAGCGACGGCTGCGCACCCAGTCGCGAGGCGGCGAGCGCTCCGGCGGCACAGCCGCGCCGGAGCGCCTCGTCGGGCTCGCGACCCTCGAGGAGTGAGACGAGGAGGCAGGCGGTGAAAGCATCGCCCGCAGCCGTCCCGTCGACGGCGGTCACTGAGGGAGGAGCCGCACGCGCGATCTCCTCTCCGTCCTCGAGCAGGATCGCACCCTCAGCACCGAGCGTCAGCGCGACGAGACCGTCTCGTCGCGTGAGCGCATCGAAC
>DATIBA010000040.1:0-6470 GCA_035457765.1 Gaiellaceae bacterium | reverse complement strand
GTGGGTCGATCCCGGCCGCGGGGTCGACCAGTCGCCGGTCAGGGTCGAGCCCGACCGTGAGCAGCCCCGACGTGTACGCGCCGATGAGGAAGAAGCCGCCCTGCCCGAGCGACACTTGGCCGGCGAAGCCCATCAGAAGCGTAAGTCCGATCGCGACGAGCGCGTAGAGGCCCATACGATCGTAGAGGCCGACATCACCGCCGTCGAGCTGGAACGGCAGCCAGCAGGCGAAGGCGGTGGCCGCAACCACGCCGACCACGCGGACGGCCGTGGCACGGCGCCGGCGCCGCGCGCGCTCCTGGATCACGCTCATACCGCGAGCTCACCCCGCGAGCGCCAGCCGATGAGGACGAGCATGACGACGAGCGCGATGATGAGGTTGTACTGTGGGTCGACGTAGCCGACGACGAGCTGCTCGACGATCCCGAGCGCATAGCCGCCGAGCAGGGCGAGCCGGATGGAGACTAGCCCGCCGAACACGGCCGCCGCGAACCCGTTGATGGTGATCGTCAGGCCGGAGCTGTACGCGACCGGCACGGTCGGCGCGAGGAGGACGCCGCCCACGGCGGTGAGCGCGCCGGCGATCGCGAAAGCGATGACCGCGATCGAACGGAGGTTGAGGCCGATCAGCTCTGCGGCCCGCGGGGAGTCCGCCGAGGCGACGAGCGCCTGGCCGACGATCGTGCGGCGCAGGAAGAGCGTGAGCCCGAACGCGGCCGCGAGGGCGACGAGGGCGAGCGCCGCGTACTGCGGCTGCACGAGGACGCCGCCGATGTTCCACGCGCGGTCGGAGATCGCCGAGTACGAGCGCGGGACCTCGCCGAAGGCCGCGAGCAGTACGGCCTCCGCGAGGATCGCGATCCCGACCGTGATGATGAGGCTCGCGAGGTGCGTCGTGCGACCCCGGATGCCGACGGCGACCACCGCCACGACGGTCGCGACGAACGCCGTCGCGAGCACCGCGAGCACGCCGGCGAGCGGGAGCGGCAGGTGCTGGCTGATGGAGTAGGTCAGGAGCCCGCCGAGGATCGCGAACACCCCCTGCGCGAAGTTCACGATTCCGGTCGCCCGGTAGACGAGGACGAGCGACATGCCCACGATCGCGAACACCGAGCCCGTCGAGAGGCCGACGACGACGAGCTGGAAGAAGGTCGTCACGACGCCTCCTCCGGCCCACCGCCGAGGTACGCGCTTCGCACCTCCGCGCGTCCCACGAGATCGCTGCTTGGGCCCTCGAGCGCGACCCGGCCCGTCTCGAGGACGTAAGCCCGCTCGCAGAGCGAGAAGGCAAGCGAGGCGCTCTGGTCGACGAGCAGGATGGCGACGCCCTCCTCCTCGTTCAGGCGCACGAGGAACTCGGCCAGCGACTGGACGAGGACAGGGGCCAGCCCGAGCGAGAGCTCGTCGATCGCGAGCAGGCGTGGGCGCGCCATGAGCGCGCGTCCGATCGCGACCATCTGCTGCTCGCCGCCCGACGTCCGCCCGGCGGGTCGCTCGCGAAGCTCGCGGAGCTTGGGCAGCAGGTCGTAGATGCGCTCGAGCTGCTCACGCACCTCTCGCTTCGAACGCAGGAAGCGGAGCGTCGAGGAGACGATCTCGAGGCGGAAGACGCGCCCGTACGCGCCGAGCAGAAGGTTCGCTTCGACGGGCAGCGTGGCGAACACGTGCCGTCCCTCGGGTACCTGGCTGATGCCTCGCCGGACGACCGCCGCCGGCGTCGTCCCGGTGACGTCCTCGTCGTCGATGCGGACGCGTCCCGCCGCCGGACGCACGACTCCGCATGCTGCGTTGAGGACGGAGGTCTTGCCGGCCCCGTTCGGCCCGATCAGCGCCACGCGCTCGTGCGCGGCAACGGACAGGGACACGCCGTCGACGGCGACGGCCGCTCCGTAGCGCACGGTGACGTCGTCCAGCTCGAGAAGCATCACAGCGTCGCCGATCCCAGGTAGGCCTCGACGACCCGCGAGTCCTCCCTCACCTCGGCTGGCGTGCCGTCGGCGATCACGTGCCCGCGGTCGAGCACGACCACGCGCTCGGCGAGCGAGCTTACGAACGCCATGTCGTGCTCGACGAGGATCTGCGTGAGCCCCTGCTCCTTGAGCGCGCGCAGCGTTTCCGCGAGACGTGATTTCTCGGCGCCCCGCAGCCCGGCCGCAGGCTCGTCGAGCAGGAGAACCTGCGGCTGCTGGCTGAGGGCGCGGGCAACGGCGAGCAGGCGGAGCTGCCCGAGCGGCAGCGAGCCGGCGGGGGCGTCAGCCCGGTCCGCGAGGCCGACGAGCTCGAGACCGCGGTACGCCTGCTCCTCGATCTGTTGCTCCTCGCGGCGCTGCCAGGGCACGCGGAGCATCGTCTCGACGAACCCGGCTCGCGTCCACCGATGGCAGCCGACCATCGCGTTTTCGAGGACGTCGAGGTGCTCGAGGGGGCGGGTCGTCTGGAAGACGGTGCCGAGACCGGCCTGGGCACGGCGATGGGCAGTCCAGCGCGTGACGTCCTCGCCCTCGACCACGACGGTGCCGGCGTCGACGCGCAGGAGGCCCGAGATGCACCCGAGAAGGGTCGACTTGCCGGCGCCGTTCGGGCCGATCAGGCACGTCAGCGAGCCGCGCTCGATGCCGACGTCGACGTCGTCGACCGCCGCGACGGCGCCGAACGACTTCGTGACGCCGCGGACCTCGCAAGCGAGGCCCGCGGCGTCGGTTCCGTTGTCGGGGGACTCGGCTATCGCCGGAACGCAGTCCCGAACAGAGCCCTCGGCTTGCACTGGACGATTCTTCCGGCCCACATGCTGTCCATCTGGACTCCGCTGTGGTTCCTGGGCCCGAAGTACAGGCGGCCGCCCGGAGTCGGGAGCCCGCGAAGTTTCGTCTCGAGCGCGTCGTTGATGCCCGCCCGGGTGAATCCTCCGCGCTCCATCGCAGCCTTCAAGGCGAAGAGCGACGTCGAGGCGTCCACGTGGAAGACCGAAAGGGGCTTGCCGATCACGCGCTGCGTGAGTTGCGCCCGCGCCCGGACGGGGTGGGTACGCGGGAGCTGACCCCACACGACCCCGAGGAAGCTGTTCACGAGGGCTCCGTTGACGTCCGGGCACGTGGCCTCGAGGAACTGCGACGACAGGTTCCCGCCCGTCAGCACGAGACGCTGGGGGAGCTGCAGCTGTCGAAACTCCTTGACGATCGTGTTGCCGGCGGGAGTCACGGTCCACATCCAGAGTGCCTGCGCGTTCGAGTTCTTCACTCTGGTGAGCTCGGCCGCGAAGCTCGTCGAAGTGGGTGAGAAGATGATCTCGTCGGTGATCGTGAAGCCGTATGCGCTCGCGAGGGCCTTGACCTGCGCGACACCGTCGCGCCCGAAGCCGCCGTTGTCACCGATGAGCGCGATTCGCTGGACGTTCAAGCTCTTCAGGTACTGAGCCATGCTGTAGGCGTACAGCCGTCCGGTCGGAAGGGCGACGTAGACGTACGGGCGAGGCGGAACGACGAGCGGCGTCGGGGGCGAGAGCGGGAGGAACGGGATCTGTCCGGCCGTCGCCAATGGTGCCGTCGCGATCGCAGCGGCCGCGTTGCCCGAGCCGAGGATCGCGACGTACTTCGAGTCGGCGACGAAGCGCTGGACGTTCTGGACGGCTTGCGACGGATTCGAGGCGTTGTCGCGAATGTCGACCTGGATCTGCCGGTTTCTGAAGGCGCCCGCCCGATTCCAGAACCGCACGAGCGCGGTGACGGCCTCGCGATCGCCCTGGCCCACGATCGCCTGCGGCCCTGTGAGGGGAGCGTCCATGCCGACGTAGACGGTCCGTGTCTGCTGTCCGGTCGAGAACCCGGCCGGCACCAACGCGACCGAGCATGCAGCAACAACGGCCGTCGCGAGTACGAGCAGCCTTCTCATCGATGCCCTCCTTGTAGGGACGTGTGGCCCGTGCGGTTGGAGGCACGGTCGCCTGCCACTCCGGACATTCTCGTGTGCCTGCCGGCCGAGGGCAACGTCGCCATCACGGGACGCGTGACGCACGCAGTTCGCTGCATGCGGGACGCCCACCGGCTGCTTCACCGGCCGTTCCTCGACACGAAGAGGCATCGCAACGCGGCTTACTTATATCAGGCTACCTGATTGTACTCAAGGTGCCCGCGTGCTGATGGCCGCCGAGGCGCCTCCGTCGGACGGCAACCCTGCGTGGAGCGCACGGACGCACGTCGTCAGCCATTCGCGGAAGGCCGCGCGCTCCGCAGGGTCGAGTGCGGCGAGCATCTCCTGTTCCATCGCCTCGACGACGGCGTCGCACGACGCCAGGACTCGATGACCTTCCTCCGTGAGGCTCGCCGGATACACGCGGCGGTGATTCGGGTGGGGCTCTCTCCGGATCAGGCCCTTCGTCTCGAGGGCGGTGAGGACCTCGATCATCGCCTGCGGCGTCATGTAGGCACGCCGCGCGAGCTGGGCATTGGACAGCGGTTGTCCTCGCGACGCGAGAACGCTGAGCGTCGTGTACTGCAGCGTCGTCAGCCCATGGGGTCGAAGGCGCTCGTTTATCGCGGCCCTGATCGCACGTTCCAGCCGGGCAATGACGTAGCTGATCCTCGGCTCTGCGGAGACCGACACGGCGCCCCCAGCACTGTCGTCGGCACCGGCCATCCGCGGAATCCTCGCACACGCTTCCGCCGCGACCTCGGGCTGCTGCATGCAGAACGAGCCTCGCGGGCGTCCTCTGCACGCCCTCTCGGTCTCGATTGCACGCAATCCTGCTGCGTCTGCCGTTACGCTGGCGACGTGCCACGCGGCAACCATGCGAACTCGCAGACGACCAAGGCGACGCTCGGGCTGCGTGAGCTCCTCCTAAAAGGGACCTTCCAGCCGCGCGAGCGTGTCCCCGAGCTTCGTCTCGTCGAGGAGCTCGGCGTGTCCCGGACGCCGCTCCGGATCGCCCTCATGACGCTCGAGCACGAAGGGCTTCTCGAGACGCTCCCCGGTGGCGGCTTCGTCGTGCGCGAGTTCACCCGCACCGACATCGACGACGCGATCGAGCTTCGCGGAGTGCTCGAGGGCACGGCCGCGCGGCTGGCGGCGGAGCGCCTCGAGTCGGAGGACGAGCTCGAGTCTCTCCGCGAGCTCTGCCGGGAACTCGACGCGGTCGTCCGCACGCAGAGCATCGAGACGTTCATGGAGTACCTCCGCCTCAACGAGGAGTTCCACCACGAGTTCCGTCGGCTCGCAAAGAGCCCGCAGCTCGGCCGGGCGCTCGAGCACGCGCTTGCGCTTCCGTTCGCGCCGCCGAGCGCCCTCCTGATGGTCCACTCCGCACTGCCCGAGTCGTGGGAGATCCTGCTCGTCGCTCAGCATCAGCACCATGCGCTCGTCGACGCGATCGGCCGGCGCGAGGGAGCGCGGGCGGACGCGATCGCGCGGGAGCACGCACGCATCGCTCGGCGCAATCTCGACGTCGCGCTCGAGAATCGGCAGCTGCTCGAGCGCGTCCCGGGCTCGACGTTGCTCCGTTTGCCGGCCGCCGCATCCTGAGTCGAATGTCGCACGACGTCGGAACCGCCCGGCCGGAGAGCGCCGTGCAGGTCAGACCCATGCGAGCCGACGACGTGGACGCCGCCGACTCGGTGATGCGCCTGGCGTTCGGGACGATTCGCGGCCTCCCGGATCCAAGCGCCGCGTTCGGGGACGCCGAGAGCGTGCGCACGAGGTTTCGCGCCGCGCCCGAGTACGCCTGGGCTGCCGAGCTCGACGGAGACGTCGTGGGATCGGTGTTCGCGGCGCGCTGGGGCTCGTTCGGCTTCCTCGGCCCGCTCAGCGTCCATCCCGGACTCTGGGATCGCGGCATCGGAGGACGGCTTCTGCAGCCCGTCCTCGAGGCGTTCGGACGCTGGAACGTCCGTCAAGCCGGGCTCTTCACGTTCGCGGACAGCCCGAAGCACCTCGGCCTGTACCAGAGGCACGGCTTCTGGCCGGGATCGCTCACGGTCGTGACCGCCAAAGAGGTCGGCCCGACCGGGACGCGCGCACACGCACTGCTCTCGAACGAGCCGCAGGACCTCGTCCTGGGCGAGGTCAGCGGGCTGACGGAGGAGATCTTCGGCGGGCTCGACCTCGGCAGCGAGATCGTCGCCGTGAACGAGCTGGGGATCGGCGACACGGTTCTCCTGCGCCGCGACGGGACGTTGGAGGGGATGGCCGTCTGTCACTGCGGTGCCGGGAGCGAGGCAGGCAGCGACACGTGCTACGTCAAGTTCGCGGCCGTTCGTCCCGGGAAGGGTGCGGCAACACGGTTCGAGCGCCTCGTCGACGCGTGCGAGGCGTTCGCGGCGAAGTCAGGCCTGGGACGTCTCGTGGCGGGAGTCAATACGGGCCGTCTCGGCGCCTATCGCTGCCTGCTCGCGCGCGACTTCCGCGCGGAGCGGATCGGCATCTCCATGCGGCTGCGCCCCGACGGGCCGCTCTACGACACGCCGGCGCACTACGTGATC
>DATIBA010000039.1:0-3619 GCA_035457765.1 Gaiellaceae bacterium | reverse complement strand
CATCGTTCCGCGCTACCTCAGCTACCTCCTCGTACCGCTGCTCGTCGTGCTGGCAACCGGGAGCGCTGCCGTCTTCGAGCGTCTCTCCTCCCGCCCGGCGATCGTGCGCACGGTGACGAGCTTCGTCGTGATCGGAGTACTCGGCGCCCGGTTCGTCGTCCTCGCTCCAGACGTCGTTCGCCTTCCGCGGGAGGCGTACAAGGACGTCGCGGCGATGATCGAGCGTGAAGGCCCGGTGGCGGTGCTCGCCTACGTTCGGAACACCGAGGGTCTCGCGCACTACCTGCAGCGACCGGTACGCCACCTCCAGCAAGCGAACGAGGTCGCCGCCGCGGTCTGCGGAAGCTCGGAAGCCGTCGCCTTCGTCATGCAGCCCTTTGCCCTCCGACCGGTGAACGTTCCCTGCCTACGTCGCACGGGAGTCCGCCACCACCGTTTCGAGCAGTACGCCCGCGGCGACGAGATGAACGTCTGGTTCGTTCCGCCTGGAACCTAAGGTCGCACGAACGCGAGCAGGTCGAGGCCGTCCTCGACTCGAGCGTCGTCGTGCGTTACGCGATCGAGCGTGAACTCGGAACGATCGACGTCCGCGGGCGCCGTTCGCCGTACGAGTCGACGAAGCGGTGCGTTCAGCGACTCGGGGAGCCAGTACCGGAGCCCGAAAGGGTCGAGCCGCGCCAGTTTGCGGGCGCGGGCTGCGCGCGCCCTGACCACTGAGTCGATCGGCTCGGCCGCGAGGATTCCGTACACCGTGACCTCCGAGAACGTCGTCTGGAGAGCCTGCCCGAACTCGGCCGCCGAATACTCGCGTGCGTGGTAGCGGTTCCACGGGCGCTGCCCTTCGTACAGCCGATAGACCCGGTTGGGCGTGGTGATGAGGGCAGTCCCGTTCGGATCGAGAACGCGCCGAATCTCTCCGAGCCATGGAACGGGGTCCGTAAGGTAGGCGATGACCTGAAACGCCACCACGAGGTCGAAGGCGCCGTCTGCCGCGCGAATGGACGATCCGTCGTACGTCTCGAAGACCGGGCCGTAGCGGTTGCGCGCGTGAGCGACGACCTCGGGGTCGACCTCGAGACCTCGATACTCGGCGCCGGCGCCCGCCAGGATCTCGGATCCGTATCCCTCCCCGAAGCCGAGGTCGAGCACCCGTGTCCCGGGACGGACGAGGGAGGCCGCAGTTTCGTACGCGTACAGGTGGAGCACCGCGATGCCGAGCTCGTCGGGCGAGCTCGCCTCCCCGGGAACGAACCTCACCGTGGTCGGCTTCAGGCTCACGGTGCACGCCTCCAGAGCTGGGCGCTCACCCGCTCGCCGAACTGCAACCTCTCGACGAGGCGGTGGTCGCCGAACCCGAGTGCTCGTCGCTGAGACTCGGGCACCTCGTGCCCGTCCTCCGACCAGACGAGGACCCAGAGCGAGTCGTCGGACGAGATGCCGGTCGGGCGGGCGCCGTAGTACCTGACCGCGGGGTTCGACCACCACGGAACGACCATGACGGCATCGCTCTCGGAGCGACGCTCGAGGACCGTGCGGACGGCGCCCCTCCAGTCCTCGCCACGCCAGTTTCCGCCATCTCCCTCGGCGTACCAGAGGACGAGGCCGATGCTCGTCGCGACGGCTGCGGTAGCACCGAGCAGAACGCCTGCGCGCCGGCCGACGCCGAGGACTGCCACGCCCGCGAGCACTGCGAATGCGGGAGCGGCGGTGATGAGGTAGCGGTCGAGGTAGATGGGCGTGACGAAGGACACGGCGAGAGCGAGCACGAACGGAGCCAGTGCCCACACGCCCAGCCAGAGCGCGAGATCGCTTCGACCCGCGCGCCGTAGGATCACGAGTCCGACGACCGCGAGCAGCAGCCCGAGGCCTGCCGCGCCCGAGATGTCGAGCAAGGTGTCGAACGCGACGCCGGGGGACGGTCGATCGAGCCAATCTTGTGGCGGCGTCTGCTTGACGCGCGCGAATGCCCACGGCACGCCCAGCGCGACGATGGCGCAGACCGCCAGGAGGCCGTGCGGGAGGAGCTTCTGGCGCCGTTGGCCGACGAGGACGGCGTGCGCGGGTACCAGCACGACGGCGGAGACCGGGTGCATGGCGAACACGAGCGAGAACGCGACTCCGTACGTGAGCCAAGTGCCGCGCGATCCCCGCTCGAGCGCCCGCAGAAGGAGCAGGGTCGCAAGGATGCTCACCGCGAGCACGAGGGTGTATCCGCGGGCCTGCTGCGACCACTTCACGAGGAACGGGCTCGTGGCGAGGAACAGACCGCCGGCGAGCGCGACCCAGCGGTCGAACAGCATGCGTACCAGCGGCACCAGCAAGCCGCACGCCAGCACCGCCGCAAACACCGACGGCGCTCGGAGTGCCCACTCGGAGGTCCCCGCAAGGGTCGTCCACACCGTGACGAGGGAGTAGTAGAACCAGTGGTACTGGTCGATTGGATTGAGGAACGTCTCGCGAACCGCACCCGCGGTGAACGACTCGTCCACCCAGAGCGAGGGGGTTCCGAGCCGGATCGACCCGAGGACGAGCGCGACCCCGCTCACGACCGCGATGTCGAGCGCCAGCGCGCTCGTGCGCACCCGATCGTGTGGCCACTCTGCGAGCCACGGCGTCTGCCTGGCCACAGCTGATTTCACCTGCCCACCCATGTCACGTTCTACCGTCGGCCGCGAACCCGTCGGACTGGACCCTCATCGGGCACCCAGCGCGCGCTTGCCGCTCCAGAGGCCCCGAATCGTCGAGCCGAGGTTGGTCTTCGCGTCTTCCCAGGACGCGACCGGACACCGGAGCTGCGCGAGCAGGGCCGCCCTTCGCTCGGGGAAGTCCACCATCTTGTCGTCGTGCCATTCGACGAGGAGCTGGTCGACGCGGGCGTCGGCTCCCGTCTCGACCATTCGCTCCAGGATCGGGAACTCCGCGCCTTCGACGTCGAGCTTCACGATCGGCGGCTCGGGCAGCGCACGGACCCACGACGAGAAGTCGAAACACGGAACGCGCAAGACCTCGCTCGAGCCGGACCACTCGCTCCGCGAGTTCTTCTCACGCATGACCGTCGAATCCCAGGCTCGTAGTCCGCGAACACGTGCGAACTCGATCTCGCCGTCGGAGATCCATGCTGCCTTCCGCGTCAGGATCACTCGCGTCCCTTCGAAGTCGGTCTCCACCTCGACGAGCGCCGGCCACGGGTCGAACCCGTAGAGGACGTCGGGCCGGTAGCGCCTCACGAGTGGCTCGATGGAGATCTCGTCGCGGTGCGGAAAGCAGCCGAGGTCGACGACGATCACGACAACCTCTCGACCGGCGTTCGTGCGCAGCCGCCAACTACCCCGGTCTGAACGGCGCGCACTCCTACAGAATGCGCTCTTCCGGGGACGATGCGGAGCGCCGATCGTGCGGTCCTGCCTGGACGAGGGGCTAGACATTGCTCCGTGGGCTGAACGGGGGATTGATCGGTTCCCGAGCAGACGTACCGTCCGCATGTGAGGCTCCGGGTTCGGCCTGGGTGGGTGCGCACGAGCGCCGCCGGCGCGGCCGTCGTCTGTCTCGTGGTCGTCACCGCGGGCATGACGGTGCAGCAAGTGCAACGTGCCGCTGCGCTGGATTCGTTCGCCGACGA
>DATIBA010000038.1:0-12718 GCA_035457765.1 Gaiellaceae bacterium | reverse complement strand
CCCGGCCGCGGAGATGGGCGCGACGATTCCCATCGCGCCGATTGCTAGGCCGCGGTAGAGCGCTGCGACGCCGACCAACACTGCGACACCGGCGCCCGCCGCCGGGAGGAGCTCGTGGGCGCCGGGGAACGGCTCGCCGGCGAGCCAGACCCAGGCGGCGAGTCCTGCCAGTCCGACGGCCTGCGATACGGCGATGACCGTGAGGACGGCAATGCGTCGTGCAGCCAACCCACCGAGGAAGTCACCGACACCCCAGCAGAGGGCGCCGCCCAACGCCAACAGGGCTGCCAAGTCGGGTCAGTCGCCGACCGGGCGCGTTGCTGCCTGCGCGTCGAGCTGGTTCGCGTGATAGAGGACGGCGGCCTCGGCCGTTCGCACCGCCGGCCGGTCGTGATGGCACGCGATCGCGTGGAGAAGCTCGGCCAGCGCGGTGGGATCGAGATCGTGTGCGCGCTCCTCGATCATCCGTAGGCCGAGGTGGACGTGTCCGAGGAGGCGGCCTTCTTCGGTCTGCCGGAACGACGGGCCTCGGGTGAGCTCTCGAGCTCTACCCACGTCGTGGAGAAGCGCTGCGGCGAGGAGGAGATCGGATCGGAGACGCGGATGGAGCTGTGCGGTCTCTCGACAGAGCGTCGCGACTCCGACCGTGTGCTCGAGGAGGCCTCCGGCGTAGCCGTGATGGCCGTCTCCTCCCGCCGCCGGGAGGGCACGAAGCGAGCCGCGAAGGCCCTCGTCGTGCGCGAACGAGCTCACGAGGGTTGCGAGTTCGGTGTGCGAGATCTCGGAGGCGAGGAACTCGAAGAACCCGTCGAGCTCGTCGGCGTCTCTGCGGAGCGACGGAGTGAGGTCGACCGGGTCTGCATCCTCGGCGGGCTCCACTGCGCGCACGTGCACCTGCAACTTGCCGCCGAAGCTCTCGACGCGTCCCAGCACGTGGACGGCGTCCCCCTCCTCGAAGCGGTTGTCGAGCAGGTCGACGTCGTTCCAGACCCTGGCCTCGACTCGGCCGCTCGCATCGGCCAGCTCCAACGCGAGGTACGGCGCGCCGGAACGCGTGCGACGCCGCTCCTTCTTCGTCACCGCGAAGACGCCCTCGACCGTCCGATCCTCCGCGAGCTCGGCGATCGTGGCCATGGTCCCGAGTCTAGAAGCTCCAAGGCCGTTGGTACGCTCGCGCCGATGGCCGACGTGCAGCCGTTCCGCGCCGTCCGCTACGCCGGCGCGGCCGGCTCGCTCGCAGATCTCGTCGCTCCTCCGTACGACGCGGTCGGACCCGAGGAGCGGGCGCAGCTCTTCTCACGGAGTCCGTTCAACGTCGTTCACGTGACGTTGCCGGAGTCGACGAACGAGGCTCGTCGCCTGTACCGCAGCTGGCTTTCGGACGGCATCCTCGTACGCGACGACGAGCCGGCGGCGTGGCTCATGGTCGAGGACTTCGTCGGTCCGGACGGCATTCCCAGGGAGCGTTACGGAGTCGTCGTCTCGGTCGCCGCCGAGCCCTACGAGACAGGGCACGTTCTCCCGCACGAGCGCACCGACCCGGGCATTCGCGAGGACCGACTCCGGTTGCTGCGCGCGCTCCGCGTCCAGCCCGAGCCGATCTTCCTCCTGACCGACGCAGCGCTCGGTCTCGACCTGCCCGACCGGGTGCCCGACGTCGAGGTCGACCGCACGCGCCTGTGGCGGCTCGAGTCGCTCGACAGCTCGTCTCTGGCGAAGTCCGAGCTGCTGGTCGCCGACGGCCACCATCGGTACGAGAGCACGGTCGATCTCGGTATGGAGCTCGATCCGGCGCGGGCACGAATCATGGCGCTCGTCGTCTCCGTCGACGATCCGGGTCTGCGCGTCTTTCCGACGCACCGTGTCTTCGTTCGGCGGCCGGACCTCCTCGACGCGCGCGAGGGAGAGTCCTGCCCGAGCCTCGAGGAGGCGCTGGCGCGCCTCGGTGAGGAGCCGGCTTCCCGATCGGCGGCCGTTGCGTATCGGCGAGGAAGCATCGAGCTCGTCCATGGGATGGACTGGGAGCTGGACGTCGAGCTCGTCGATCGTCACGGGCTCGACGGCATTCGGTACCTGCCTCGCGCGGAGGACGCGGTTGCGCTGGTCGACAGCCGTGCTGCCGACGTCGCCTTCCTGGTGCGCCCGCCCAGGATCGCGGATGTGTTCGAGGCCGCGCGACGGGGGGAGCGCATGCCTCCGAAGAGCACCTACTTCTTCCCGAAGCCGCTCTCCGGTCTCCTCTTCCATCCGGTTCAGCCGTGACGAGCTGGCTCGAAACGTGCCGGCTGTGCGTTGCGGACATCCGTGGCGTTCTCGAGCAGCTCCCGACGCGCGCCGAGCGCGAGCCGGTTCTTCGCCGGGGGGAGGGTGGCGACGAGACCACGGCGATCGACCAGGCTGCCGAGGAAACGGTCGTCGCGCGGCTCGAGGCCCGCGGCGAGGACTTCGTCCTCGTCTCCGAGGAGCTCGGCCAGCGGGACTTCGGTGCCGGAGGAAACGTGCGCGTCGTCGTCGATCCCATCGACGGCTCCGTGAACGCGAAGCGCGGCATCCCTTTCTTCTCGTTCTCGCTCGCGGTCGCGGACGGCCCGACGATGGGTGACGTGACGTTCGGCTACGTCTACGACTTCGGCACCGGCGAGGAGTGGACAGCGACTCGCGGCGGCGGCGCGTTCCTCGGCGGCCGGCGCGTCGGTGACGTGCGACCGAAGGAGACGATCGAGATCCTCTCCTTCGAGGGCACGACGGCTTCCGTCATCGCCGAGCGCATCGGAGGCGTGCTCGGACTCGTCGGTCGGGTGCGCGTCATGGGCTCGCTCGCACTCTCGCTGTGCCATCTCGCCGACGGACGGGTGGACGCCGTGTGCTCCCTCAAACCCGCTCGCTCGGTGGACATCGCGGCGGCGCAGCTGCTCGTGCGCGAGTGCGGTCTCGCGATCGAGCTCTTCGAGGATCCACCCTTCGAGCAAGCGCCGCTCGATCTCACGATGCGGTCGCGTGTCGCCGCGGCCGGTTCGCCGGAGCTCATTGCCCGGCTGGCCGCAGCCCTTTGCTGACCCGCTGGTACCCTCGACTTCGTGAGGCCCGACCGCGACGCGATCCTGAAGGCGCTCGAGAACGTCATCGACCCCGAGCTCAGACGCCCTGTGACCGAGCTCGACATGGTGAGGGACGTCCTCGTCGAGGACGACGGCTCCGTGTCGGTGACGATCGCGCTCACTGTCGCCGGCTGCCCGCTTCGCGACTCCTTCCAAGAGCAGGTGACCCGCTTCGTCGGGGAGGTGCCGGGGGTCACACGGGTCCGCCTCGGCTTCGACGTCATGAGCCCCGAGGAGAAGGCCGCGCTCGTCTCGCGCCTCCGCGGCGGACGTACGGACGAGCGCACGATCTCGCTCGCGCCGGGCACGCGCGTCATCGCGGTCGCCTCGGGGAAGGGCGGCGTCGGGAAGTCGACGCTCACCGCCAATCTTGCATTCGCGCTCTCGGGGCTCGGCGAGCAGGTCGGCGTGCTGGACGCCGACGTCTACGGGCACTCGATCCCACACATGCTGGGAATCCACCAGAAGCCGATCGCCGTTGACGAGATGATCGTGCCGCCCGTCCGCGGCGACCTGAAGCTCATGTCCATCGGCTTCTTCCTCGAGGAGAACGCGCCGATCATGTGGCGCGGCCCGATGCTCCACAAGGCGCTCGAGCAGTTCCTCTCCGACGTCCACTGGGGGGAGCTCGACACCCTGCTCGTCGACATGCCGCCCGGGACCGGCGACGTGGCCATGTCGCTCGGCCAGCTCCTTCCGCGTGCTGAGGCACTCGTCGTGACGACGCCCCAGCCCGCCGCGCAGCAGGTCGCCGTGCGCGCCGCGCAGATGGCGCAGAAGACGGGGATGCGCGTGATCGGAGTCGTCGAGAACATGTCGTACCTCGCAGGCACGGGCCAGGAGCTGTTCGGCTCCGGTGGCGGGCAGGCGCTCGCGGACGAGATCGGCGTGCCCCTCCTGGCGCGGATTCCGCTCGATCCTCCGCTGCGGGAAGCGGCCGACGAGGGCGAGACGGTGCTCGAGGTGGCGCCCGACTCGGAAGCGACGGCGGCGATCGTGGCCCTTGCGGAGTCGGTTGTCGCCTCGCGTGCCGGCACGATCCGAAAGTCGCTGACCGTCCTCTCGTAGACTCGCCCCGTGTCCGGGGCCGCCGCGTTCTTCGACCTCGACCGGACGCTGCTCTCCCGCTCGAGCTCCCTGGCGTTGGCCGGATCCTTTCGCGAGCGCGGGCTCATCGGCAGGCGCCAGCTTGTGAAGGCGGGGATCGCGCAGCTCCTCTTCTCGCGCTTCGGCGCCGGGCACGATCGTGCGGGCCAGACGGCCGACGCGGCGATGGCGGTCCTGAAGGATCTCCCCGTTGCGACCATGCGCGAGATCGTCCGCGAGGCGTGGGAGCCGGTGCTGCGGCCGCTCGTGTACCGGGAGGCGCTCGAGCTCGCCGAGGACCACCAGGCGCGCGGCGAGGCCGTGCTCGTCGTGTCGGGTGCCCTTCAGGAGGTGGCAGACGAGCTCGCGCTCGGGCTCGGCCTCACGGGCGCCCTCGGCTCGCGGGCCGAGGTGCGCGACGGCGTCTACACCGGAAGGCTCGAACGGCGGTTGATCGGCCCTGAGAAGGCGGTTGCGCTCGAGGAGCTCGCGGCAGCCAGGGGCCACGATTTGCAGAGCTCGACGGCGTACTCCGACTCGGCCACCGACCTTGCGTTTCTCGAGGCGGTGGGAATCCCAGTCGCCATCAACCCCGACCGCGAACTACGGCGTATCGCGCGGGGGCGCGGCTGGCCGGTTCGGCGCTTCCGCAGGCAGCTGGGCTCGTCGTGACCGCGGACGAGGCCAGGGAGCGGCTCGGTCGGTTCGGCCTCGCGCCGCTCGACGTGGAGGCCCTCGTCCGGCACTTCGAGGACGCAGAACGGCGCGGGAAGACGGGTCACGGGCTGTCGCGCGTCGCCTGGCTCGAGACGCTCGACTTCGATCCCGCCGCGCGGCCCGTTCTGCGCGTGTCCGAGGAAGGATTCGAGCGCTGGGACGGGCACGGCGCCCTCGGCTACCTCGTGCTCGAGGAGATCGTGCGCTCGACGCTCGACGATCCGCCGGAGCACGCGTGCGTCGTGGTCGCGAGGCGCTGCTTCCCGACGGGCATCCTCGGCTACTGGGTGCGTCGCCTCGCCGAGGGCGGGCTTGTCGCGGCGCTGACGGCGACGTCCCCGCGGCGACTTCCGCATCCCAGTGGCGGTCCGGCGCTGACCGGGACGAACCCGCTCGCGATCGCGATCCCCTCGAGCGACGGCCGGCCGGTGGTTTCCGACGTGTCCATGGGTGCGGTGACGCACGGCGACGTGCTGGCCGGCAAGGCCTCGCCTGAGGAGCTCGTGCCGTTCGGCGGCGAGCAGGCGCACAAGGCGTTCGCGCTCGCGGTCGGCCTCGAGCTGCTCGTCGGCGCTCTGGCCGGTCCGGAGCACGGAGCCGTGCTCGTCGTCGCGCGACCTGAGCACGATCCGGTGCCGGGGCTGAGGGCGCTCGCCGACGGCCAACGGCTCCCGGGCGCGAGCTGATGCCCCGTCGCTCAGTGGCGAGCACCGGGCTCCTGGGTCACCGGCGTGCCCGATCGGTGGCGCGTGTTCGTGTCGCCTCGAGCCGATCCGAGGTCAGGGCGACTTCTGGCGCAGCCGCTCGAGCACGAACGGGTCGATGGCGTTCTCGCCGTCGACTCGCTCCTCGAGATTTTCCACGCCCGCCCAGTCCTCGAGCCGCTCGAAGCCGAGCACGGCGAGGCGGTCCTCGATCTCCTGGCGCAGCGCGGCGTCGACCTCGATCCATTCCGAGCGCGGAGTCTGGCCGAAGAGCTCCTCGTGAATCCGGAAGAGACGTCTGAGCTCCTCGAGCGGGCGGTGGTGGTCATCGATGCGGAGGTCGACGAAGACGTCGGAGAGACCGGCGTAGCCCTGGTCGGGGCCGACGACGAGAATCGCGGCGGACTGCTGGCCACGGCTGTCTCCTCCGGCGGCCTGCGCCGCGTCGAGGCTGTCGAGAAGGCGCTCGACGAGCGGCTCGTCGGCTGTCGCCTCGAAGGTGTATGCGAGCGCATCGACGGTCTCGCCCGACACGAGGATGTTTCCCTGCGCCGCATACCCCGCCCCGGTACGGCCGCCCGCCCACTCGTTGCAGTCGACTCCCGTGTACGTCGCGGCGCGGCCATTACCGTCCACGATCCCGAGCTGACGTTGCGCCCGGTCCTCGTCGGCGTCCGTCAGCCGTCGAACGGCCTCCTCGGCCGTCACGCCCGCGCGTAGGAGCGCGAGCCCCTCTGCCCCGTACCTGGGGTTCGCGTACGCCTGCGTCGCGACGGCGCCGACGAGGGGCTCCGCCCAAGGAACGACCGAGCCGACGGCGAGGAACTTCGACTGGACGGCGACGCCCCACTGCCGCGCCTCGAGGTCGCAGGCGCAGATCGAGTACGTCGCGACGATCCGACTAGCCATAGGTCATCTCCGCGAGGTCGAGCTCGAGGAGCGCCTCGTCGCGGACGAGAGCGCAGGCGACGGAGCCCAGTGAGAGCGCCGCATAGACCTCCTCCGCCGTCGAGGCGCGAACGACGACGGGCGTCCCCGCCCGGTGTGCTGCGCGGATCGCGTCAACGTCGGACACGTCGTCGAGAACGAGCGCGTCCTCGAGGGCGATCGTCCCCTCGAGTGCGATCTCGGGCACCTTCCGCCCGGTTGCTCCGAACCAGCGTTCGCGCATCAGAACGTGAGGGTCTCTCCCGGTGCGGGCTCGAGGATCTCGACGCCTGGAGGAGCGAGCTCGCGTAGGGCCGCAGGCGTCCCGGAGAGGAGGGGGAACGTCCCGTAGTGACAGGGAACGCACCGGATCACTCCGAGGAGCTCGATGGCGACGGCCGCCTCTCGGGGCCCCATCGTGTAGTGATCCCCGATCGGGAGGACTGCCACGGCCGGGGAGTAGATCCGCCCGATCAGAGACATGTCGCCGAAGACGTTCGTGTCACCGGCGAAGTAGATCGTGAAGCCGTCCTCGAGCTCCAGGACGACGCCGCACGCCTCGCCGCCGTAGCCGCCGTCCGGAGTGCTCGCAGAGTGATTGGCGTCGGTAAGAGTGACCCGCACCTCGCCGACCGCGGCCGTGCCGCCCTTGTTGATCGAGTTCGCCTGGCCGTCGTCTTCGATTCCCCGTGCCGTCAGCCAGCCACGCAGCTCGACCTGCGCGACCACGGGACAGCGGTGTCGCTGGTGAATCGCGACCGTGTCGCCCACGTGGTCGCCATGGCCGTGCGTGACGACGATCAGGTCGCAGCGCTCGGGCTCGAGCTCGCTCTCGGGACACTTCGGGTTGCCCTTCAGAAAGGGATCGACGTAGATGCGCTTTCCGCCCGGGGAGTCGACACGGAATGCCGAGTGTCCGAGCCAGGTGAGTTCGGTAGCCATGGTGACAATCTAGAACGGGAGAGAAGCCGCTGCGTCGGCCGCGGCGTCGAGAATCGGCTGGACGGCGAAGAAGGAGCCCACCGTGACGACGACCGCGGCGCCGACCGCCGTCGCGAGCGCGGGATCGTTCGGCGGCGAGCCGCCGGCGGGCGCGAGCCGAAGCTCGGTTCCCGCGCGCATGTACAGCCAGCGCACGACGTTCAGGTAGTACGCGAGCGAGATCGCAGTCGCAGCGACGCCCACGAGCACGAGCCACCAGTCACCCGAGTCGTACGCGGCGGAGAAGACGAAGAGCTTCCCGAACATGCCCCCCGTGAGTGGGAAGCCGGCCATCCCGAGCATGAACGTCCACATCGCGATGCCGTAGAAGGGGCGCTCCCAACCGAGTCCGGCGAGCGACTCGAGCGTCACCGCCCGGCCGAGCTCTCGCTCACGCGCGGCGACGACCGCGAATGCGCCTACGGACATCGCGGAGTAGGGGACGAGGTAGTAGAGAAGCGCTTCGCCGCCACGCTCCGAATTGGCCGCGATCGCCATCAGCATGAACCCGGCGTGCGAGATCGAGGAGTACGCGAGCAGTCGCTTGAGGTCACGCTGGGCGAGAGCGGCGAGGTTCCCCCAGACGAGCGAGACGCACGCGATCACGGCCACGGCGATCGTCCAGATGTCCGCCTCGTTCGGGAATGTGGTGACGAGCACGCGAAGGAGGACCACGAGCGCGGCCGTCTTCGTCGCCGCCGACATGAACGCGGTCACCGAGGACGGTGCGCCTTGGTACACGTCCGGGGTCCACATGTGGAACGGGGCAGCGGAGACCTTGAACGCGAGCCCGGCGAGGATCATCGCGAGTCCGGCCAGGAGGAACGTGTCGTCGGTCGAGCTGGCGGATGCGATCTCGGCGAAACCGATCTCGCCGGTCGCTCCGTAGACGAAGGCGGATCCGAAGAGGAGCACCGCCGACCCGAATCCGCCGACGACGAGGTACTTGAGCCCCGCCTCGAGCGACGCGGCCCGCTCGGTGTCGAGCGCGACGAGGACGTAGAGGCAGAGCGAGAACCACTCGAGCCCGAGGAACAGCGTCATGAGGTCCTCGGCGCTGACGAAGAAGACCATCCCGGCTCCCGCGGCGGTCAGGAGGGCGTAGTACTCGCCGTGGTTGTCACGTCGCCTCTCGGCCCACGAGACGAGGACGACGACGGCGCCGGTGACGGCGAGGATCACCTGCGCGAGAGCTGCGAGCTGGTCGCGCGCCATCGATCCCGAGAGGAGCACCTCCGGCGTCGGGCTCTCGTCGAAGACGACGCCGGCGAGGACGGCGGCGGTGACGAAGCCCGCGAGCGCGACCCCCGACGCGACGGCCTTGCGCGTCCACTCCGGAACGACGACTGCGGCCAGGAGCGCCAGACCGGATGCGACGAGCAGCGCCACCGTCGGAGAGAGCGCGAGCCAGTCGACGCTGGGGGTTTCGATCACCGCGTCTCCTCCGGTGGAGGTGGATATGCCGTCCAGCCGCTCAGTTCTTCGCCTGCGAACGAGCTCTGGCTGATGAGCGCCGGCCAGGCGGAGAGGACGAGTAGGGCGAGGATCATCGGGAGGATGAGTGCGAGCTCTCCCGTTCGGAGGTCGAGTGCCTCGTCACGAACGGCAGGGCCGGGCTTGACATGGAGGATCGCGGAGATGATTCGCAGCGTGTACATCGCGGCCAGCACGATTCCGAGCGCGACGACGACGGAGTAGCCCCACCCTTGGCCGTAGACCCCGGCCATGATGAGGAACTCGCCGGCGAAGGTGGCCGACCCCGGCACCGCCAGCGCGATCATGCCCGCCACCATCACGACGGTCGCAAGCAGGGGTCTGCCGCGGGCCATGCCGCCGAGCGATGCGAGCTCACCCGTCCCGCAGCGGTGCTCGACCATGCCGACGAGGAGGAACATGCTGGCCGAGACGAGGCCGTGCGCCACCGACTGGAGCACTGCGCCGTCGAGGCCGAGATCGTCGAACGCGAACACGCCGAGCGTGATGAGCCCCATCTGCGCCATGGACGAGTACGCGATGACTCCTCGGAGATCGGGCGCACGGAACGCGAGCAGCGATCCGTACACGAGGCCGGCTGCCGCCAGCACCAGGATGACTCCCGAAAGATCGTCCGCGGGCTCGGGGAACTTCGGGAGCCCGATGCGCAGGAAGCCGTAGATCGCGGTCTTCGACACGATGGCGGAAAGCACGGCAGCCACCTCGACCGGCGCCTCCCGATACGCGAGGGGAAGCCAGCCGTGGAAGGGGAAGAGCGGTGCCTTGATCGCGAACGCGATCGCGAAGCCGAGGAAGACCCAGACGTTGTCGCTCGTGCCCGAGTCGACCAGGGAGAACGTCCCCTGGGTGACGCCGAACGCGACGACCGACGCCAGCATGAGCAGCGAGCCCGCCATCGTGTAGACGACGAAGGTGAGCGTGGCTGCCTGCCGTCGCGCACCTCCCCAGACCCCGACGAGGACGTAGAGGGGGATGAGCATCGCCTCGAACGAGACGTAGAAGAGGAGGAGGTCCTGCGACGCGAAGGTCGCGACGATCGCGCCGGTGAGAAGGAGCATCAGCGCGTGGTACGCGCGCGGCCGGTCGCGCCCGACCCAGACCGCGTACCCGATCGCTGCCGCCGAGGCGATGACCGCCGCCCCGGTGAGCCAGAGCGAGAAGCCATAGAAGCCGACCGAGTAGGAGATTCCGAGGCTCTCCACCCACTCGCGGGAGGTTCCGAGCTGGAGCCCGCCATCGTCGAAGTCGAATCGAGCTGCGGCGACGATCCAGAGGCCGACTTCCATGAGCGCGACGAGAAGAGCGAGCCCGGCTGTCGTCTCGCGCGGCAGCGGGAGGACCGCGACGACGAGCGCGCCGGCGACCGGGAGGAGGATGAGAGCGGTCGTGAGCATTACCTGACCGCCACGAAGACGACGACGAGGACGCAGACGGCGAAGGCGATGGCGAGTGCGTACGTACGGAGGAGTCCCGACTGGACCCTGGCGACCTCACCTCCGACCTGGATCGTCCCGGAGCCGATCTCGTCGAGCGAGCGCTCGATGACGGGCTCCTCGACGTTGCGGCGAAGCGCCTGCGAGAGCGACACCGCGGGACGGTAGAAGAGCGCGTCGTAGAGCTCGTCGAAATAGAACTTGTGCTCGAGCACGCGCCAGAGCCCGGATTGGGACACCAGCTGCCGCCGTTCACGGAACGCTCGATGAGCAAGGCCTGCTCCTACGAGGCCCAGCGTGACCGCGATCGCGCTCGTCCCGTAGTCCTGCGCGACCGTCGGCGCCACGAGCGACTCGGCTGTCTCGTCGATCCAGTGGATGAACGGCTCCCAGACGCCCGGGATGACCACGAGTCCGCCGATGGTCGCGAGCACGGTGAGGATGCCCACGGGGACGAGCATGGAGAGCGGCCCTTCTCCGTGTCCCGCGTGCGCATGCTCGCGCGCGAGGTCGCTCGGCTCCCCCCGGAAGACCGTGAAGTACATCCGAAACGTGTAGGCGCCGGTGAGAAACGCCCCCGAGAGACACGTGACGAAGAGCGTCCAGCCGAGTCCTCCGCCCTGCGCGAGAGCGGACGAGACGATGCCGTCCTTCGACCAGAAGCCCGCGAAGATCGGTATGCCCACGAGCGAGAGCGCCCCAACGAGAAACGCGATGTGCGTACGCGGCATCACGTCCTTCAGCCCACCCATCCTGCGGATGTCCTGCTCACCTCCGAGGTGATGGATGACGAGCCCGGCGGACATGAAGAGCAGCGCCTTGAAGAAGGCGTGCGTCATGAGATGGAAGATCGCGTACCCGTACGCCCCGATCCCCGCCGCCACGAACATGTAGCCGATCTGGGACATCGTCGAGTAGGCGATCACGCGCTTGATGTCCCACTGCACGAGCGCGACGACCCCGGCGACGAGCAGCGTGACCGCACCGAGGATCGCCGCGAGGTGCTGGACCTCGACGGCAGCCTCGAAGATCGGGCTCGCGCGAACGAGTAGGTACACGCCCGCCGTCACCATGGTGGCTGCGTGGATGAGCGCCGAGACGGGCGTCGGGCCCTCCATCGCGTCCGGAAGCCACGTGTGGAGAGGGACCTGCGCCGACTTCGCTATCGCGCCACCGAGCAGGCCGAGCGCCACGAGGTTCACGGTCGTGGACGAGAGCGAGCCGACGTCCTCGAAGACGCCCGTGAACTCGAGCGTTCCCGTCTCCCAGATGAGGAGCACGCAGGCGAGCGCGAACGTGGCGTCGCCGATCGCGTTCATGACGAACGCCTTCTTCGCCGCCGCGACCGCTTCCGGACGGTGGTGCCAGAACCCGATCAGGAGATACGAGGCGAGGCCGACCAGCCCCCAGCCGACGAGCAGGAGTAGGAAGTTCCCCGCCTCGACGAGCATGAGCATCGAGAAGACGAAGAGCGACATGTACGCGAAGTAGCGACGCTCCTCGTCGTCGCCGGCCATGTAGCCCATCGAGTACCAGACGATGAGCCCGCCCACGCCGGAGACGATGAGCATCATCGTGCTCGAGAGGGTGTCCAGCTGGATCTGGAAGCCGACCTCGAAGTCGCCCGCCGCGAGCCAGGTGTAGGCGGTCGAGACGTGCTCGCGGTCGCTCGGGTCGGCTGCCCAGAGCCCGAAGAAGGCGACGAGCGCGCCTCCGAAGGCGAGGAACGTGGTCAGCGTCGAGATCCACCCCGCCGTGCGCCGCGAGATGCGCTGGCCGGCGAGAGTGATCGCGAGCGCCCCGGCGAGCGGTGAGAGCAGGCAGATCCAGGCTCCCCCGACCGTCATCCGCGCAGGGCGCTCGCCTGATCGACGTCGAGGACGAGCCGGCGGCGGGCCATCGCGACGATGAGGCCGAGCCCGATGGCAACCTCGGCGGCCGCCACGGCCATGACCGCCAGTGCGAAGATCTGGCCTGCGAGGTCACCGTGCTGCCGTGCGAACGCGATGAGTGTGAGGTTCGCCGCGTTCAGCATTATCTCGAGCGAGAGCAGGACGATGAGCGGGCTTCGCCTGAGCATCACCCCGAGCGCGCCGGTCCCGAACAGGATCGCCGCGACGATGAGGTACCAGCCGACGCCGGGCCCGTCCACTACTCGGTTTCCTCCTTCTCGGGCGTCGTGCCGAGGACGACGCCGCCGACCGCGGCGACGAGAAGCACGATCGAGGTGATCTCGAAGGCCAGCAGGTGATCAGTGAGGAAGAGCTCCCCGATCTCG
>DATIBA010000037.1:0-2763 GCA_035457765.1 Gaiellaceae bacterium | reverse complement strand
TTCGCCGTCACCGGGGTCTCGGGTGCCAACGAGGACGTCTTCGTCTTCACGCCGATCTCGATGGGGACGAACACCGTGGGCACATACTCCTCGACTCTCCACTTCGACGGATCCGCCCACGGCCTCTCGGCGAACGACGTGCTGGCGATCGACCTCCCGTAGAAGAGAATCGATTCGCCGTCCCCCGATGCCACGCTCCCTAACTGCGGGGATCGCCTTTCTCACGCTTGCCGCGCTCGCCGTCGCGACTCCTAGAGCTCTCGCCGATCCGGGCTGGATCTCGACCTGTCAGTTCAGCCACTCGGCTCACGACGACCCGATCGTCTTCCCGGAGCAGCCCGGAGCCGCTCACTTTCACGATTTCGTCGCGGCGCGGACGACGGATGCGTTCTCGACCACTGACTCGCTGCGTGCGGGTGGGACCACGTGCCCGATGCCCGGCGACACGAGCGCCTACTGGATCCCGGCCGCGTACGAGGACGGACTCCAAGTCGCCTTCGGAACGAGTAAGCACGCGCTCTTCTACTACCGTCGGAAGGCGGCTCCGAGCGGCGTCGCAGTGACTCCCTTCCCCGACGGACTCGAGCTTGTCGTCGGAAACGGGCACGCGACCTCGGCGGAGGACAACCCGGCGCTCGCCTCGGGCAAGATCACCTTCAAGTGCGGCCCCGGCTCGAACCCGGAGGCTCCGTACCCTCCGCTCGCCTGTTCCGGCGGGGTCGTGGTCATCGTTTTCATCTTCCCGAATTGTTGGGACGGGTTCCGGCTCGACTCGCCTGACCACTTCTCACATATGGCCTACCCGGTCGGGAGCCTTTGTCCCTCGTCGCATCCAGTCGTCGTTCCTCGCATCCAAGGCTTCTGGCGCTACGACGTAGGAGTCGATGCGATCGATCTCGCGTTTTCCTCGGGGGGCTGGTGGACCGCGCACACGGACTTCTTCAACGCTTGGAGGGTGAGCCACCTACAGTGGCTTCTCGACAACTGCATCAACGCGAACCTGGACTGCGGGACCGACCCGGCTGTTCCCCAGGTCGACGAGGTCACGCCCACGATCAGTTCGGAAGGGGGCGGTGACAGCGCTACCCTCTCGATCCCCGAGAACCAGACCGTGGTGACGGACGTCGACGCCACAGATCCGAACGGCGACACGCTCACATACGCGATCACGGGTGGGTCCGACCATGAGGCCTTCGCGATCGACACCGCGAGCGGCGAAGTCACCTTCCTGAGCGCTCCCGACTTCGAGCTGCCCACCGATGCTGGTCTGAACAACGTTTATGACGTCACCGTCTCGGTCTCGGACGGTACCGGCAACGCGGATTCGCAGGCGATCGCAGTCACGGTCACGAACGTGAACGAGTTCGCTCCCGTGATCGACGGCGGTCCCAGCGCCTCGGTCTCCGTGCCCGAGAACCAGACCGCCGCCACGGACGTCAACGCGACCGACGGGGACAGCGACGTCCTCACGTACTCGCTCACCGGCGGCGCCGACAGCGGCGACTTCACGATCGACCCGAGCACGGGCGTCCTCACCTTCACCGTCCTGCCCGACTTCGAGCTGCCCGCGGACGCGAACACCGACAACCTCTACGAGGTCACGGTGACCGCCGCCGATGCCAGCTTCTCCGACGCACAGGCGATCACGGTCGAGGTCACGGACGTAGTGGAGGGCGGCGGCAACAGCCTGCCCACGATCACGTCGAATGGCGGCGGGCCCACGGCGGCAGTCTCCGCCGCCGAGAACCAGACCGTTGTCACCGACGTCGATGCCTCGGATCCCGATGCCGGCGACACGCTCGCGTACTCGATCTCGGGTGGGGTCGACATGGTGGCGTTCGTGATCGACTCCGGCACCGGCGCTCTGACGTTCCTGAATGCGCCCGACTTCGAGCTGCCCACCGACACCGGCATGAACAACGTCTACGACCTCGTCGTCACGGTCTCCGACGGCAACGGCGGCTCGGACACGCAGGCGATCGCGGTCACGGTCACGAACGAGAACGAGTTCACGCCCGACATCACGTCCAACGGCGGCGGTCCCACAGCGGCGGTCTCGGCCGCCGAGAACCAGACCGCGGTCACGGACGTCGACGCGAGCGACGGCGACGGGCAGACGATCACCTATTCGATCTCCGGAGGGGCCGACGCCGCTCGCTTCGCGATCTCGAGCTCGACCGGTGTCCTCACGTTCGTCAACGCTCCCAACTTCGAGGCGCCCACGGACGTGGGGCAGAACAACGTCTACGACGTGAACGTGCAGGCCTCCGACGGTGGGTCCGACGACACACAGGCGATTTCCGTAGCAGTCGCCGACGTGGCCGAGGGCGGCGCGACGATCCTCTACTTCTCGATCGAGACCGCGCAGACGCTCTCGGGCATCCCCGTCACCCCGCAGGACATCGTCGCCTTCGACGGACAGAGCTACAGCCTCTTCGTCGACGGCAGCGACGTCGGGCTCGACCTCGCCGCCGAGAACATCGATGCCTTCGCCCTGCTCGCAGACGGGAGCGTCCTCCTCTCCACGACCGGCAATCCCTCGCTGCCGGGGATCTCCGGCAGCAGGGACGAGGACGTGCTCGCCCTCTCGCCGGGGCTGCGCGGCGCCACGACGACGGGGACGTGGTCGATGTACCTCGACGGCAGCGCCGTCGGGCTCGAGGCCTCGGGGGAGGACGTCGACGCGGTCGAGCTCTTGGAGGACGGACGCCTCCTCGTCTCCACCTCGGGCGCCGTCAGCGTCACCGGCGTCAGCGGCGCCGA
>DATIBA010000036.1:0-18798 GCA_035457765.1 Gaiellaceae bacterium | reverse complement strand
CGCGCCAGCTCGTCCGCCGCTTCCTCGGGCTCGAGCTCGCCGAGTTCGGCCGCCTCGTCCGGGAAGAGGGCGCGCGCCTTCAGCTCGAGCAGCGCGGAGACCAGGACGAGGAACTCCCCGCACGCTTCGAGGTCGAGCTCGTCCCGCTCGGCGAGGTGGTCGACGAAGGCGAGCACGATCGCCGCGACGTCGACCTCACGGGGCTCGAGCTCCTCCTTCAGGAGGAGCGTGAGGAGCAGGTCGAACGGGCCTTCGAACGCGTCGAGATCGAGCGCCAGCTCACGCACCGAAGTCACGGGCACGGGCGGAGGCTAGCCACGCTGCCGGACACGACTCCTGTCAGCGAAGCGACCGCGCGAGCTCGAGCGCTTCGTCGCGCGAGAAGTCGCCTTCCAGCCGGTACGCGACTCCGTCCCGCTCCCAGACGAGGACGTCCCGGGCAAGCCGCGCGGTCTCCTCGACGACCTCGCCGACAGGGTTCACGAGCAGGACGAAGTGAGGCTCTCCGGTCAGAAGGAACCCGGGCGCCCCGTCCACGTCGACCCCTTCGACCTTCGTCTCGGGGGTTGCGAGCTTCTTCAGGAACAGGATCTCGTCGACCGAGTGGAGCGGCGTCTGCGCAACGAGGAGCCGAACGCTGCTGGGGCCGCCGTAGAGGAACCACACCGTGCCGCGGTCGTCGAGGTAGACGCGATCCGGCTGCGACTCGAGCTCACGCAGGTCGAAGCCCGCGTCCTGGCGCGCCCACTCGATCGTCGTGCGCGTTCCGAGCGTCAACTCGACGAGCTCGCCCAGCTCCGGCGCTACCTCCGGGAGTGCGTCCACGAGCTCGATCTGTTCACCGCCGATGCGCAGGATGCGCAGCAGCGCCGAGCGGGCGTCGGGGATCGCGATCGTCGCGACGAGCGCGGCGAGAACGACGGCCGCGGCAACGGCGAGCACCCACCGCCGCCGGCGCGGTTGGGTCGTTCGGCGCGGCTCGATGTGCGCGAGCACGACCGGTACGAGGTCGGGAGCTGCAGCGACCTCGAGCTCGCGGCCGAGCTGGACGAGGGCACGCTCGATCTCGGTCACGATTCCAGTTCCTGCTTCAGGCGACCGAGTGCGCGCGCCGTCCGCGACTTGACGGTGCCGCGGCGCACGTCGAGGACTGCGGCCGTCTCGTCCTCCGAGAGCTCCAGGAAGTAGCGACAGGTGAGGGTGTCGCGGTCACGATCATCGAGCCGGGAAACGGCGGCGAGCAGCTCCGTACGCTGCTCGTGTCCGAGCGCGGCCCTCTCCGGAGACGGGGCCGCGTCCTCCGGAGGGAGGGCCGCTCTCGAACGCAGCCGAAGCGCCTCGTGTCTGCCCGCCGAACGGCGTCGGTTGCGCGCCTCGTTGGCAACGATGCGGAGAAGCCACGGCCTGAACGGCGCTCCCCGACGAAATCGAGGCAGCGCAGTCCATGCCTTGACGAACCCGGTCTGGGCGGCGTCCTCGGCATCTGCGGCCGATCCCGTCAGAAGGTACGCAGTTCGGAAGGCGATGTCCTGGTGCATGCGAACGAGCTCCTCGAAGGCGCGCTCGTCTCCTCCCCTCGCACGCTCGGCGAGCGCGATGTCGTCTGGCGGCCGGCCCTCCACCGCCCCGTTCTACACCGATCGGGCGGCGAAGGTTCCACGAGCGGCTCAGTTGCTGGCTGGTGTGAGCCTCCTGAGACGCCGGATGCCGAACGCTGCGGCGACGGCGAGCGCGATGGCGAGGGCGGCTGCACCGATCGGCAGTGCCGGAAACGACCCTGTGTCGCCGCCCGTGCCCGCACCGATCGTCACGGGCCCGTACCTCACGCCGGAGTCGCCGAAGCCGCTTTCGATCCCGACACTCCAGTCACCGGACGTCGGGAACACGACGTCGGCCTCGTACACACCCGCTTCGGAGGTCGGCAGAGCGGTGAAGCTCTTCGACTGCCCCGAGGTCGTCTCGCTGATCGTGACCACCGGATGGAGACCCTCGAGTGGCGTGACGCCGTGCTGCTTGACGAAGATCTTCGGCTTCCAGGATGCGCCGGCTGCCGTGTCGTCGGGAAGCGGCTCGAAGCCCACGCTCGCCCAGCCTCCGGCACTCGCGGATCCTGCCCCGGCGAGCGCGAGAACGAGCGTCGAGATGACGATGAGAATACGCACGGACACTCCTTTCCTCGGTTCTGCGGTGATACACCGCAGACGGCGGAAAGGGTCCCAGCAACGTCTACCGCTGCCTGGGGATCGCCATCGCCTCCGGCTTCGGGGGCGGCGCAGCTCCTCGCGTCCAGGACCTCTGCCACCAGACGAAGAACGCCCCGGACAGGACGAGCGCGACAGCCGCCACGTAGACGTTCAGGCGAATCCCGCCCCACTCGTGGGAGGGGTCGATCCGCAGCATCTCGATCCAGAGCCGGCCGAGGCTGTAGAGGAAGACGTAGAGGGCGAACAGGCCACCGGGGCGGATACGGAACCGCCGCTCGACCAAGAGCAGGATCCCGGCGGCTCCGAAGTTCCACAGCGCCTCGTAGAGGAACGTCGGATGGAACGTCTCGTTCTCGAAGTGGTCGATGTCACGCTTGTCGGGCGAAATCTCGAGTCCCCACGGCAAGTCGGTCGGCCCACCGTAGAGCTCCTGGTTCCACCAGTTGCCGAAACGCCCGATGCCCTGCGCGACCAGGAGCGCGGGTGCGACACAATCGGCGAGCTTCGCCAGATCGGCCCCTGAACGCTTCGCGACGATCGCCCCGACGATCACGCCGAGACCGATCCCGCCCCAGACGCCGAGACCGCCTTTCCAGATCGCGAACGGCCCCCACCACTCGTCCGGCAACTCGTTCCAGCTCGTGACGACGTGATAGAGCCGCGCTCCGACGATCCCCGACGCAACCCCCCAGACGGCGACCCGGAAGATCAGATCCCAGTCGCCGCCGCGCCGCGTCCAGCGGATCCCCGTGATCACGACAGCCGCCGCAATGGCCACAAGCAGTGTGAGTCCGTAGAAATGGATCGAGAACGGCCCGATCTCGATCGTGCTCGAGTCGGGCGACGGAATCGAGGAGAGTGGAAGCATCGGCGGGCATTCTGCCGACACGAGCGCCTACATCGAGGGAGAACCGCCCTCGGTGCTATCGGTCACATGTCGGTGTCGATGCCCACCGAGCCGGCAGCGCGGAAGCGCGGGGGAACCTGGGTTCCCCCGCCTCAGAGGAGGATCTGGAGGGCGAGATCCACCGTGCAACCGCGATTGAGCAAGTTGACCGCGTCGTGGAGATCGACGTCGTGGCTCGCGGCGAGGACGAGGGCGCTCTCGGAGTCGTAGCCCGCTCGTTCGAGCTCTTCGTGACGCCACCGCTCGATTCGATCCATCTCGGACGCATACATCGTCTCGAGTTCTGCCGCAGACATTCCGCCGCCCTTCGCCTTGGGGATCGGTGTCACTCGCGTATTCGTCCAGTACGACGTATCGGACGTCCCCTTTCTGGGGGGATTCCGTTGGGGCTCCGTAAACGTTCCGTGAAGACGCGGAGCGCCTGTTCGTGCAGCGGTCGGTGGCACCCGGATCGCCAGCGGGAGCCACACGATGAGGCAAACTCGTCGCATGCCCGTCTGTCCGCAGTGCGCGACCGAGAACCCCGACATCGCGAAGTTCTGCCTCGCCTGCGGGTCGCCGCTCGCGGAGGCGCCTCCGCCTCAGGAGTTCCGAAAGATCGTGACGATCGTGTTCTCCGACCTCAAGGGCTCGACGGCGATGGGCGAAAAGCTCGACTCCGAGTCGCTGCGCGAGGTGATGACACGCTACTTCGACGCCATGCGTGCCGAGCTCGAGCGGCACGGCGGCGTCGTCGAGAAGTTCATCGGAGACGCGATCATGGCGGTGTTCGGGCTCCCGAAGCTCCACGAGGACGACGCCCTGCGTGCCGTGCGAGCAGCCGCCGGGATGCAGCGGGCGCAGGCAGTGCTCAACGACGAGCTCGAGCGCCACTGGGGCGTGCGCCTGACGGTTCGAACGGGCGTGAACACGGGCGAGGTCGTCGCGGGCGATCCAACGGCGGGCCAACGCCTCGTCACCGGGGACACCGTCAACGTCGCAGCACGTCTGGAGCAGGCCGCCGGCGCTCAGGAGATCCTCCTCGGCGATCTCACGTACCGGCTCGTTCGCGACTTCGTCGACGTCGAGGAGGTCGAGCCGCTCGAGCTCAAGGGGAAGTCGGAGCCCGTCCCCGCGTACCGCCTCGTCGGGGTGCGCGAGGGCACGGAGCGCCAGCGCCGCCTCGACGCACCGATGGTCGGCAGAGAGCGCGAGCTCGAGCTGCTTCGCGGCGCCCTCGCCGAGGCGGTCGAGGCACGGCGGTGCCGATTGGCCACGGTGATCGGCGAGGCGGGGGTCGGCAAGTCACGCCTCATCGACGAGTTCGTCGGGTCCGTGGGCGAAGAAGCCACATTCCTCCGCGGGCGCTGCCTCCCCTACGGCGACGGGATCACGTACTGGCCGCTCGCCGAAGCTGTGCGGCAGGCGGCCGGAATCCTCGAACGCGATACGACCGACGAGGCACGGGCGAAGCTCGCGGCTCTCGCAGGGGACGTCGACGTCGAGGAACGCGTCGCGGCAGCGATCGGCCTCTCACCAGCCTCCTTCCCCGCGGCGGAATTGACCTGGGGCGCCCGCAAGCTACTCGAGAGCCTCGCCCGCCCGAAGCCGCTCCTCGTGCTCTTCGAGGACATCCACTGGGCCGAGTGGACATTCCTCGAGCTGATCGAGCATCTACCCGCGCAGGCCGAGGACGTTCCGATCCTCGTCGTGTGCTCGACCCGGCACGAGCTCGTCGAGCGCCTGCCCGAGTGGTCGACAGCAGCAGGCGCGAGTCGTGTCGAGCTCGACCGGCTCACGGCCGAGCAGACGAGCGCCGTGGCAGAGCACCTCCTCGGCGACACCGGGCTCGAGCCTCGGCTCCGGGCACGAATCGTCGACGCCGCCCAAGGGAACCCGCTCTTCATCGAGCAGCTGCTGTCGATGCTCGTGGACGAGGGGATGATCCGGTTCGAGTCGGGGCGCTGGCACGCGACGTCGGAGATCCAGGATGTCGCCGTTCCGCCCACGATTCAGGCTCTTCTCGCGGCGAGGCTCGACCGACTGACGGTCGACGAGCGCACCGTCGTCGAGCCGGCCGCGGTCATCGGACAGTCATTCGTCACGGACGCCGTGCGCCATCTGACCCGCGAGACCCGAGAGATCGTGTCGGCACGTCTCGACTCGCTCGCGAGCAAGCAGTTCGTTCAACTCGACACGCAGCGCCCCGTCGAGGAGGAGGCCTTCAGGTTCCATCACGTCCTCATCCGCGACACGGCGTACGACGGGATCCTCAAGCGCGCGCGGGCGACCTTCCACGAGCAGTTCGTCGAGTGGGCGGACGGCGTCAATCGCGAAGGCGCGACCGAGTACGAGGAGATCCTCGGCTACCACCTCGAGCAGGCGTACCGCTACCTCTCCGAGCTCGGGCCACTCGACGACCACGGGCGGACGCTCGGAGCGGATGGGTCGCGGCGGCTTGCGGCGGCCGGCCATCGCGCGTTCGCACGCGGCGACGTCCCGGCCGCGGCGAACCTGCTCGGTCGTGCGACGGCTTTGCTGCCGGATGACGATGCTCGGAGGCTCGAGCTCCTCCCCGAGTACGGCGATGCGCTCCTGCAGCTCGGTGACTTCCAAGCCGCCGAGTCGATCCTCGACGAGGCGGTGCGATGGTCCGCGTCGACGGACCGGCCCACGGTGGGCGCGCACGCGTCCCTGGTTCAGCTGGTCGTGCTGCTCCGGGCCGGCGACCCTGAAAGCTGGCGGGATCGTGCCGCGGAGACGATCGCCGAGGCGATGGCCGTCTTCCAGGCGGCCGACGACCACGCGGGGCTCGCCAGAGCATGGCGTCTGCTCACCTGGTCGCACGGCACCGCGTTGCAGTTCGGGCGGGCGGCTGAGTCGGCCGCGCATGCCCTGGAGCATGCGCGCCTGGCGGGTGACACACGCCAAGAAACGCGCGCCGCAACCTCGTACCCACAAGCCGCACTATTCGGATCGACACCGGTGGCCGAGGCGATCGAGCGATGCGAGGAGATTCTCCGCCAGGTGACGCGCGATCGGCACGCGGAGGCTCTGGTCCTCGCCCCACTCGCCAGTCTCCACGCGCTCAGCGGGTCGTTCGAGCGCGCACGGGAGCGCATAGCGAGCTCGCGGACGATCCTCGAGGAATTGGGCTTGCGCATGGAGGCGGCGTGGATCGAGCTCGAAGCGTGGAGGATCGACATGCTTGCAGGCGACGTGGCTGCCGCCGAAGATCGGTTGCGGGGCGCCTACGAGTCACTCGAGCAAGTCGGCGAGAAGTACTTCCTTTCGACCGTCGCGGGCCTGCTCGCCCAGACCGTCTATGCCCGGGGACGGTACGACGAGGCCGAGCAACTCGGGGACGCCGCCAAGGAACTGGCCCCGGGCGACGACGTCGACACGCAGACGCTTTGGCGATGCATCTCGGGCAAGGTTCTCGCCCGGCGTGGATCGTTCGACGACGCCGAAGTCCTGGTACGGCAGGCGGTCGAGCTCCTCGAAGCGACCGATGCCGCGCTCTTCCATCACGACGCGTTGCTCGACCTCGCGCACGTGCGGCGTCTCGCCGGAAACGAGCAGGAGGCGAAGACAGCGCTCGAAGCAGCACTCCAGATCGCCCGGCGCAAGGGCAGCCCGGTGCTCGTCGAATCGCTCGGC
Organism: Gaiellaceae bacterium; assembly: GCA_035457765.1. Classification (GTDB taxonomy): domain Bacteria; phylum Actinomycetota; class Thermoleophilia; order Gaiellales; family Gaiellaceae; genus GMQP-bins7. Next base: position 12,048 of record DATIBA010000036.1, on the reverse strand, counting down.
GAGATGCTCGCCGGACGTGCTGAGCCGTCGGTCGCCGGCTAGCTGCTAGCCGCCGTTAAAGCGGCCGTTAGTCGTATCCCAGACGTCGATCTCGACCATTTCGCTGCCGCCGGGAAGGTGTTCCGTGATCTCGACACGCCTGCACGGCATCTCCGACGTCAGAGGCTCCGAGCCGAACGTTCCCGGGCAGGTCGCAGTGATCGGGGGGGGATCCGGCGCACCGTCCCGGTCGTGGTAGACCGCAATGTTGCCTTCGTTCTTGCCGCTCGGCAGGTCTCCGGTGAACGTGATCTGTACGTTCACGGGCGAGAGGTCGGGTGCGACCGTTTGCACCTGCTGGCCGAAGCAGCTCAACCCGGGCGGACAGCTGTAGTCGCTCGTCTCGCGCAGCTCGAACAGGCCGCGAGGTGCGTCGTCACCCGGCACTCTCAGCTTGCTCGACTGACCCGGGACCGCCACGGCGGTGGCGAGCGTCGTCGTAAGACCTCCCCCTCCCGTCGAGACATCGAGCTCGGGTTCCGGCTCGTAGCCCGTCGTATTCGAGACGGTCACGGAGGCGGTACTGCCTTGTTTCTTCGAGGGCGTGGTCTGCTCTTTTGCGGCCGCCTGCACGGTGACGGTCGTACCGGTGGCCGACAGCGGTGGTGTTCCTTGCTCGGTCGCTGTCCGAAAAACGAGCGTGTACGTGACGGAAGCGCCGGGTCCCATGTTCTTCGGTGTCGAACAGGTGAGCGTCCGCGTTCCGGTCTCGGTGCAGGCCGAGCTCGACGCAGGGGCGGGCTCGTAGTCGGATGTCGTCGCAACGCCGACGTCTTCCCACGTTGCCGTGACGGCGATGTTGACGAGGTTCGACGTCGTGCCGCCGTTCTCGACCTTCACGGAGTACGACACGTAGTGATCAGTGCCGAGGGGTGACCGCGAAGCGGGATCCGGAGTGTCGGTGATGGTTACGCAAATCGGCTTGCCGGCACAGGCCGGGTCAGCAGCGCCTCCCTCGGCCGCTCCCAGTGTGAAAGCCAGTGCCAGAGCCCCAAGAAGTACCGCATGTCGCCGCTTGTCGAACATCCCCAGATCCCCCAATCTCTCGTTTTCCCCCGCCCGCGCTCGCGCAAGCATAGCCATCTGGCATGTCAGAAGTCCATGGGGTGCGCTTCGAGTCGTTGTCGGTTTAGGATGGCGCCGTGGCGCTGCGACGCGACGCGAAGATCGAGCTCCTGAAAAAGGTGCCGCTCTTCGCCGGGTGCACGAAGGGAGAGCTTCGGCATCTCGCGTCCATCGCCGACGAGATCGAGCTTCGCCAGGGCACCGTCCTCACGCGCGAAGGGCGCATCGGGCACGAGTTCTTCGTGCTGATCAACGGGACGGTGCGCGTCACTCAGGGAGAGCGCACCATCGCCGACCTCTCAGGCGGTGACTGGCTCGGCGAGATCGCCCTCCTGACGAAGGCCCCGCGGACGGCGACCGCGACCGCGACGTCCCCGGTGGACACGCTCGTGATCGTCGATCGGAGCTTCCGCCGCGTCGTCGAGAGCATGCCCTCGATCGCGATCAAGGTGCTGACGGGCGTCGCCGAGCGCCTCGCACGCGACGCGCGAAGCTAGACGCGACGCGCGAAGCTAGAGCCGTAGGTCCCGCTCGCCGAGCGGGCGAGGCAGTCGCACCCCCATCGCACAGAGGACGATGACGACCGCCCCGGCGGCGATGACGACGTCGCCGAGCGAGAACACGTTCGCGAGGGGAATCCACTCGGGCGCCGCCCAACGGTCGACGAACCACCCGAGACGAGGGTCCGCCATGGCCGTGCTGTTCGCCTGTGTCACGGCGGTCCGTCCGGCGTCGAGCATGGCCGAGTGGCTGACTGGCATCGTGCCGCCGTTCGCCACGATGGCCGCCACGTTCATGCACATCCCGAGGGCGACGATGGGAACACCAGTGATTCGGCGGTTGAGGAACGCTGCTGCGATGAGGAACCCGTACGAGGCGAGCCAGAGCAGCGAGGCGACGCCCCCGTCCGTCCTCCACGGGAGGAAAGCAAACGGAAACGCAACGATCTGAAGGGCGATTGCGACGAAGAAGAGCCAGGTCGCGCGCAGCCGAAGCTCGGCGAGCTTGCCGAGGCGGCCGCCCAGGACGAGCCCGAGCGCGAGGGCGCCGACCACCGGGAGAGCCAGGGACACGGCGCGGCCCGACCGTCAGGCGACCAGACGCCTGAGAGGTACGACCTTCGCCATGTCCGACTCGAGCAAGCCGAGCTCGTCGAGGTGGCACTCGAGTGCGCGGACGATCGCCGGATCGAACTGGACACCCGCCTGACGCCGGAGCTCTCCGATCGCTTCGTTCACGGTCGCAGCGGGGCGATACGTGCGCTCGGTCGTGATGGCGTCGAACGCGTCCGCGACCAGGATCACGCGTGACCCGAACGGGATCGCCTCCGCCACCAACCCGTCCGGGTAGCCGGAACCGTCCCAGTGCTCGTGGTGGTGGCGAATCCAGATGTCGACCGGCCGGATGTCCATTCCGTCGAGAAGCGACGCCCCCAGCACCGGGTGATCCGCTAGTTGTCGCTCCTCGTACGGGGTCAGGTGTCCCGGCTTTTGCAGCACGCGATCCGGGATTGCGATCTTGCCGAGATCGTGCAGCCGACCGGCGAGCTTGAGCTGCTCCACGTGCTCGTCCTCCAGGCGGAGCTGACGCGCGATGGCCTCGACCAGCAGTGCAACACGTTCCGAGTGTGCGCCCGTGTACTCGTCCTTGGCATCGACGACGCGAATGAGATTCTCTGCGGCCCGCAGCCGCGCCTGACGCTCGACGCGGCGTTCAAGCTCGTCCGGGTTGACGGTCTCGGCGACCGCAGGGCTGTAGAAACACGGGCGATTCTTTCCGTTCAACTTCGCCCAGTAGAGCGCACTGTCCGCCGCGCCCTCGAGGCCGTCGACGCTGCTTGCATGGGCGGGAAACACGGCGACTCCCACGCTGACGGTCACCTGGGCGCCGTGCGCGAAGCGGAACGAGGACATGCGCCGATAGAGGGCTTCCACGTATGCCCGTGCTCCCGTCTCGCCACAGGCGAGAACGATCGCGAACTCGTCGCCACCGAACCGATACGCGCCCGCACACTCCTCCCCGTCGTCGAGAAGGCGCGCGACCTCGACGAGCACCTCGTCTCCCAGCGGATGGCCGTACGTGTCGTTGATCAGCTTGAAGTCGTCGACGTCCACGAGGCAGAGACTCAGCTCGGATCGGGTCTCCGTCGACGAGAGGAGTGCGGTCGACAGGCCGAGCTCGTACGCGCGATTGTTTCCCAGGAGCGTCAAGCTGTCGGTGTGCGCCGCCCGGCGAGCTATCCGTGAGGCGAGCGCAGAGCGCTGATACAGGGTGACGGTGAACAGCGGGCCCGCCATGAGGACGAGCCGCCACGGGTCGGTCGTCCAGAGCGTGGCGGCCAGCGCGGCCAGGAAGGCCTGAATCGCGAAGGCGGGGCCGACGAGGCGGAGCTTTTCCTGCAGGAGCGGGAAGACCGGAGTTCGCTGGTGGAACGAGATCGCGAGTGAGATGAACGCGAAGTTCACGGCGACGAACGCTGCGCCCCCCCACAACGCGTAGACGGTGATCGCGGCCGGGTCGCTTTCCGTATGACCGCCGAAGACGAATATGGGGAGTGCCGCCGCGAACGCCGAAAGCGCGTAGACCGCGGTGTTGAACGCCGTTCGCAGGAACGGCTTCCTCTCGACGACCTGCGCGGCCAAGGCGCTCGCCGTGGCGATCGCGACCCCATACTCCCAGCCGAACAGGATCACGCCGGCGAGGATGAAAACGAACGCGAGCGATACGGTGCTGAGGTCGTCCTCCTCGAGAGGCACCGGCTTGAGCTCGGCAAGGAGGGCGAGTGCGAGGAAGAGAAGGACTGCGATCGCCTGGCCGGCCCCGGGTCGATCGAGCGCGATGCTCACCACCGCTCCGGCCACGACTGGTGTAGCGAGCGCGAGCGCGCTCGCGATGAGGAGTCGAAGCCGGAGCGGATAGCCGGTACTTGGAGCCTGTTCCGTCATGCGGTGAGCTGGTCTTCGGTATGCGCTGGATGCAGACCTATTGCCAGCGCCAGCCAGCCCCCGAAGCGATGACGAATGCCGCGATGCTCGAGAGCGCAATCACGAGCCTCGTCCAACGAGTCTGCCACTTGAACATGGCGTCAACCCCTTTCCGCAGATGTGTGGTCGCCGACCTGTGCGGGTCTCAGTAGGCCCGCTCGCGGGGCGATGCAAACACCCCCGAAGGGGGGACAAAGAGCCCCCGAGCGAGGGATCCCGGAACTAGCTCTCCACTGTCTACTCGGGTGCAATCGGTCGGCTGCGTGCTCCGAGGGCGAACATCCGGCCGCGAATTGCCTCCCGACGTGTCTGGGGCAGGGCAGGCCCGGAGGCTGGCTCCGCCCGCCGAGAGCGCCGCGCGACCAGCCGCGTCAGGCGATGGCGGCTTCGCCGAGGAGAGCCCTAACCTCGGCGAAGAAGTCCGCGTCCGGCTTCACGCGGTACTCGGGGCCGAGCGCGAGCGTGCGCTCGCCGACCGAGGTCTCCAGGGCGACGTAGACCGGAGCCTCGCCCGGAAAGTCGGAGACGAGCGTCGCCAGCTCGCGGATCAGCCCCGCAGGTGCCTGACGGGCGTCGATCCGCAGTCGCACCTCCCGCCGGACCGCGACCGACTCGAATAGGCTGACCTCGAGCGCCACGAGCTTCGTCTCGCCGGCCTGCTTGTGATCGACCCGCCCCTTGACCACGAGGATTCGGTCCGGCTCGAGGAGTTCTCGCGACGCCGCGTACGTCGAGTTGAAGACCACGACTTCTGCGCTGCCCGTCGGATCGTCGAGGGTCGCGAAGACCATCGGATCACCGCGTTTCGTCGTCACCTGCTTCAGTCCCGAGACGATCCCGCCCACGGTCACGATGTCCCCGTCGCGGCGCCGCTCGAGATCCATGAGCGCGCAGTCGGTCTTCCGCCTCAGGTCGGCGCGGACGCGTTCGAGCGGGTGCTCCGAGACGTAGATCCCGAGCGTCTCCTTCTCGAGCCGCAGCAGCTCCTGCTCGTCGAACTCCGTCGTCGAGATCGTCGGGTGGTGTCGATCCATCGAGGACTCCGTCTCGCCGAGGCCGTCGTCGAAGATCGAGGCCTGGCCGGCCAGGCGGTCCGCGGCCAGCCTCTGCCCGTACGCCAGTGCCGAGTCGAGGATCGTCTCCGCGAGCATTCCCATGCGAGTCGCGCCGGTCGAGTCGAGCGCGCCGCAGCGGATGAGCGCCTCGAGCGCGCGCCGATTGAGGACGCGGGGATCGACGCGCTCCGTGAAATCCCAGATGGACTCGAAAGGGCCACCCTCGGCACGAGCAGTGACGATGGCCTCGGCCGCCGCCTCGCCGACGTTCTTCACCGCGTTCAGCCCGAAGTGGATCACCCCGCCGACGACGGCGAAGTCCTGCTGCGAGGAGTTGACGTCGGGTGGGAGCACGTCGATCCCCATCTCGCGGCACGCATTCACGTAGAAGGGGACGCGGTCCTTCGTGTTCATCACGGACGAGATGAGCGCCGCCATGTACTCGCGCGGGTGGTTGGCCTTGAGCCACGCCGTGCGGTAGGCGATGAGCGCGTAGCAGGCGGCGTGCGCCTTGTTGAAGGAGTAGTCCTGCGATGACTCCATGTCCTTCCAGAGCTGGTTGGCAACCGCCGCGGAGACCTGGTTCTCGGCGCATCCCTCGAGGAACTTGTCCTTGAGGGAGGCCATGAGCGAGTGGATCTTCTTCCCGATCGCCTTTCGCAGCGTCTCCGCCTCGGCCGGGGCAAACCCCGCGAGCTGCTTCGCGATCTCCATGTACTGCTCCTGGTAGATGCAGATCGCGTACGTCCCGCCTGTGATCTGCTCGAGCCGCGGGTCCGGGAACGAGACGGGTTCACGGCCGTGCTTGCGGGCTGCGTACGTCGAGATGTACCCCATCGGCCCGGGCCGGTAGAGGGCGACGAGCGCGATGAGATCCTCGAACTCGGTCGGCTTGACGAGCCGAAGCGCCTCGCGCATGCCCGAGGACTCGAACTGGAACACACCCGTGGACTCGCCCCGCGCGAGCAGCGCATAGGTCGCGGGGTCGTCGAGCGGGACGGCGCCGATGTCGACGCCGCCCACGAGCTCGATCGCCTTGTCGATCACGTCGAGGTTTCGGAGACCGAGGAAGTCCATCTTCAGGAGCCCGAGATCGACGACGTCCCACATCCCGAGCTGCGTGACGACCTCCTGGTCCGAGCCTTTCTGCTGAAGCGGGACCACCTCGATGAGGGGCTGGGCACCGATCACGACGCCCGCGGCGTGGATCGAGTCCGCGCGCGTGAGCCCCTCGAGTGGCCGCGCGAGCTCGACGATCTCCTTCGCGACCGGATCGGAGTCCACCGCCTGTCGCAGCTCGGTTCCCGAACGCAACGAGTCCTCGAGCGTCTGGCCGGGACCTTCGGGGACGAGCTTGGCGATCCTGTCGACGACGCCGTACGGAATGTCGAGCACCCGACCCGCGTCTCGGATCGCAGCGCGCGCAGCCATCGTCGAGAACGTGATGATCTGGGCGACACGATCCCGGCCGTACTTCTCCGCGACGTAGTTGATGACCCGATCACGGCCTGCCACCGAGAAGTCGATGTCCATGTCGGGGAGGTCCTTGCGTGCCGGGTTCAGGAACCGCTCGAAGAGGAGGCCGTAGCGGATCGGATCGACATCGGTGATCTCGAGGCAGTAGGCCGCGATCGAGCCCGCCGACGACCCCCGACCCGGCCCCACGCTTATCCCGTTCTGCTTCGCGAAGTGGATGAAGTCCCAGACGATGAGGAAGTAGTCGGCGAACCCCATCTCGCGGATCGTCTTGAGCTCGAACCGCAGGCGCTCCGTCAGCTCGGGCGTCGCCTCGCCGTACCGGCGGACGAGACCCTTCTCGCACAACTCGACGAGGTAGTCGAAGGCGTCCCTGCCCTCGGGGACCGGATACGTCGGCAGGAGGATGCGGCCGAGCTCCAGTTCGACCGAGCATCGCTCCGCGACCTCGAGCGTCCGCGCCAGGGCGTGCTCGAGACCTGGGAAGTCGGCTGCCATCTCCTCCGGTGTCTTGAAGAAGAACTCGTTCGTGTCGAAACGCCAGTGGTCGGGGTTCTTCAGCGTGTCGCCCGACTGGATGCAGAGGAGCGCCTCGTGCGCGTACGCGTCGCCCGAGTCGAGGTAGTGCACGTCGCCCGTGGCGACGAGCGGAAGCCCGGTCTCGTCCGCGAGCGCGATCAGGGCGGGATTTATCCGTTGCTGCTCGGCGAGCCCCGCGTTCTGCAGCTCCACGTACGTCGAGTCGCGCCCGAACACCTGCGCGAGCCGGTCGAGGTCCTCGCGGGCGTCGTTCCCGCGACCCTCGACGAGCGCGCGCGACACACGTCCCGAAAGACACCCCGAGAGCGCAATGAGGCCTTTCGAATGCCCCTGCAGGAGCTCCCAGTCGACGCGCGGCTTGTAGTAGTAGCCCTCGAGGTAGCCGAGCGAGCAGAGCTTGATGAGGTTCGCGTAGCCCTCGTTCGACTCGGCGAGGAGCGTCAGGTGCGCATACCCCTTCGTCTGGGCCCGCCGGTCGTCGGCGACGTACACCTCGCAGCCGATGACCGGCTTGATTCCGGCCTTGCGCGCCTCACGGTGGAGCTCGACCACCCCCGCGAGCGAGCCGTGATCGGTGAGCGTGACGGCGGGCATCTCGAGCCGTGTCGCCTTCTCCACGAGGGCCGGGATCCGACATGCCCCGTCCAGGATCGAGTACTCCGAGTGGACATGGAGATGCACGAACGGCGCGGCCACGGGAAGGCCACTCTACTGCTGCTGTCGGAGGACCCGATCGACGCCTACGGGAGCCGCTAGAAGGTGGTCTCGCCGGACCACAGCGAGTCCGCGAGGCGACGCCACTCATCCCGGAGATCCGCCCGGCCGGTCACCCGCTGGAGCTCCCAGTACACGCGCACGAGCGCACCCAGATCGGCCTCGACTCCGGCCGAGCGCCCTTCCTCGAGCACACGTACGTACCAGGATCCGGGATCGATCGAGACCTCTGCAGCGAGGACGAGCGCTCGGTCGCGAAGGTCGTCGGTAGAGGTCTCCAGCCGGCTCACGTGTGACCTATCGGCACGCACCCAGGGCCGATTGAGATTGCTCCCCTCGGACGAGGTAACCGATCGTTCGCGTGCAGACTGTGGCGTCGTGCGACCACCCACGGTGATCGAAGCAGGCCGGCTCATCGCCGGCCGGCATCCGTGCGCCTGGGGGCCCGAGAACGCGTCGGACGAGGTACGCAAGCTCGCCGCGGCTGGCGTGAGCCTGTTTCTCGACCTCACTCAGGACGGCGAGCTCGAACCGTACGCGCACCTGGTACAGCCCCCGGCACGCCATCGACGCATGCCGATCCGCGACTTCTCCGTCCCGACGCGCGAGCGACTCGTCGAGACGCTGGACGAGATCGACGACGAGCTCGGAGCGGGAGGTCTCGTCTACGTCCACTGCTGGGCCGGCTGCGGACGCACCGGTGTCGTGGTCGGTGCGTGGCTCGTCCGGCACGGGGTGACTCCGAACGACGCGCTCGCCCGAATCGCCGAGGCGCGAGGGCTCGGCTGCCCGCAGACGCTCGAGCAACGGATGCTCGTGCTGGGTTGGCAGCGGGGTCGGTAGAGGCCCGGTTCGCGGAACAAACGTCACAAGCTGGGGGAACCTCCCGTTCCCCCAGACCAGACCCCTTCCACGGACCGCTTCGCGGACAAGCCTCCGTCTACCGCTGGGGGAACCTCCTGGTTCCCCCAGACCCCCTCCCCTGGTCCGCTTCGCGTATAAGCGGCTTCGCGCTTCACTGAGACGGGTGAGCGAGACGATCGTCTCTTACACCGATACGAGTGGGGAGCATGTCCGCCATCTTCGTGGACACCGTCTTGCATGCGTCGAGGGGCAGCGTCCAGGCGCGGCAAGAAGCGCGCGGATGCTCCTGCGGCGTTCGGGCTTCGAAGGCGAGGAGCACACGTGCATCCGGACGCGGGTAGCGGGCCCCAGAACGACCTGGTCGAGGCGCTCGTCGCGCGCATCGACGACTTGGACGCGCAGCTCCGTGCCACCGCGGCGGCAGTCGACGAGAAGTCGCTGAAGGAGTTCCGGCGGACGGTCGAGGCGATCTCGAAGCGCGACGAGAAGTTCGAGGAGCGAGTGACGAACAAGGTCGGGGTCGTCGCCGATCGGCTCGAGACGCTCGCGCGAACGGTCTCGACCACGTCGGCCGCGCTCGCGGCCAAGGACGGCGAGATCGCACAGCTCCGCCGCGATCTCGACGCCGGGAACGCTCGCTTCCAGACCGCCCTGGCGGACGCCAAGCGGGGGCAGGATCCCGCAGCGATGACCGAGATCAAGCGCTCGCTGGCCGAGCTCTCGAAACAGAAGCTTCCGCGCGGCCTGGAAGGCCGCATCGACGAGCTCAGCTCGAAGCTCGCGTTGCTTGCACAGCGCATCGACACCGTGTCTTCGACCGTCTCGACGACCGCATCCGGGCTTGCGGGTCGGGACGGAGACGTCATCGCGCTGCGGCGAGCGTACGAGGCGGACTCCGACCGGATCGGCGCCGAGCTCGCAGACCTCCGGCGCGCGATCGATCCGACTCCCGTTACAGAGCTGCGCCAGGCAGTCGTCGAGCTTCGGGAGCGGACGTCCGACCAACGCCGCTCCGTGCAGCTCCTGTTCGAGGAGGCGAACCTGAAGACCGACTCGCTCGCCACTCGACTCGACACGCTCGCGGCTTCGGTCGCCTCGGCGTCGTCCCGTGCATCGGGCGCCGAGGAGCAGCTCGCGGCGCTTCGGGCTCATGTAGAAGAGGGCGGCGTCCACCTGAACTCACTCGCAGCCGCTGTCGCGAGCGCGAGCGAGCGCCTCGACGCGAGAGACGTGGAGCTGAAGACGCTCGAGCGCCGGTTCCACGACGCGACCTCGCGCGCCGACGGTCTCGTCGGCGAGCTCTCGCGGGCACTGGCCGAATTTCCCGATCCGGCGTCGACCGAGCACATGCTCGAGTCGCGCCTGAGCGAGCTCGATCGAGTCCGAGCTCACGACCGAGTCCGAATCGAAGAGGTCGCCGATCGCCTCGAGTCGGCGGTTGCGACGCTGACGGACCGTACCCCCGAGCTCGAGGAGTTCGAGCGCCGCTTCGACGATCTCGTCGCCCGGATCGACACCGTGGACGACGATCGCGCAGGAGTCTCGAGCGAGATGGCGCGGCTCGCGGCGATTCTCGAGGTCGAGCGGGCGGGCGTGCGCTCGAGGCTCGAATCGCTCGCCGCCGCGCAGGAGAGCTTGACCGGGACGATGTCTGCCGACGAGCTGGCGCAGAGCGTCGCGAGCGTCGCCGACCGGATCGAAGGAATCGAGGAAGAGCGCGACGCCTTGGCTGCGCGGGTCCGCAACCTCGCGAGCGAATTCGATAGCGAGCGCACGTCCTTCCAGACCCAACTCGAGGCACTCGCCGCAGCGCTCTCGTGGACGTCGCCGAGGCCGTCGGTCGACGAGCGACTGGACGAGCTGAACCAGCGGATGCGCGACCTCGAGAGAGACAGCACCGCCGTCGCCTCGAGAGTGTCACAGGCAACGACGCTCCTCCCGGCTGCACTTCGCTCGCTCGAGACACGGCTCGACGAGATCGCACCCGGCCCGCGCGAGACGGCCGCGTTCTCCGACCACCTTCCGGGTCTGCACTCGGATCCCGGGGGGCTGGAAACGATCGGCGCGGACGAGCGTGAGGCGGCCGACGATGACGTGACCGAGCAACTGGCGCGCGGCGTCGTCCCGAGTGCAAGGACGGATCCCTAGCGCGAGGCGGGACACGAGACGTGCTGCGGCTGATCGACATCCTTCAGTTCCTGCGGCGACGCAGTCCGGGCGCACGGGGTCGCCTCGCCTACCGGATGTTCGCCGACCTCGCCAACCTCGAAGGGCCTTCGCGCGGTGTCAGTCGTGGAGCACGTAGGCCATGAGGATCGCGTCCACGTACTCGCCCCCACGCGCGTAGTGCCGCTTGCGATATCCCTCGCGCTCGAACCCGAACGACTCGTAGAGGGCGATCGCGGGCTCGTTCCACGGAAAGACGTGTAGCTCGAGCTTGACGATTCCGGACGCGCGAGCCCAGGCGACCGCCTCTTCCAGCAGCCTCTTCCCGATGCCCCGTCGGCGGTACGGCTCGGCGACCATCAGCCCGAGATCGGCGACATGGCGGCTCGCCGGGTGAGGATCGCGTGAGAGCGAGAGCCTGGCGACGATTCTCCCGTCGACCTCGGCGACGAATACGGCAGCGTCCGGGTGACGCTCGACCGATCGCAGGTATCTCCGCTCCTCGCTGACCGAACGCCAGGTCTCGGTGGCGAGGATCCAGCGCCCCTCTTCGCGGCCGACCTGCTCTGCGAGCGCGACGAGGGTCGAGGCGTCGGCCGAAACCGCCGACCGCACACGAATCATTCGACCACCAGCCCGACGCCTCCTCGCCGCGGATCTCCCGCGGCGTCGAGTTGCCCGTCGCGAGTGCGCCCGACCGCCTGCACTCCTCCGAAGAACAGGTTTCGTCCCTCCCAGCGCACGAAGTCCCACGCGGGAGAGAGTTCCGCGACCGCACCGTCCGGCCACCCGCCTTCGAGGTGGAGCGTGCTCGCGTCGACGTGGAGACGCGGAGCGTCGATCGCGTCGGCGACGGTGGCGCCGCGAAGGATCCTCCACGTCACCTGAGCGATCGCGCCGGCGAGGCGCACCGACCCGGCGCTGCCGATGACGAGCCGCGCCCGGCCCTCGTCGAGCACGAGCGTCGGAGTCATCATGCTGGCGAGACGCTCTCCCGGCATGTGCTCGCCCGGACCGATGACGTCGAGCTCGCCCAGCATGTTGTTCAGCTGCGTGCCGTCTCGAAAGACGCCCGACCCCGAGCCAAGCGTCGAAGAGAGCGCTGCGGCCATTCCTGCCGCGTCGATGACGGAGACGTGGGTCGT
>DATIBA010000035.1:0-12728 GCA_035457765.1 Gaiellaceae bacterium | reverse complement strand
TCGGGAAGGTGGACGAAAGCGTTCCCGGCTCGGCGAACTCATTCCGCTCCGGCGCCGGCAAAGCCGGCACCTCCGCTATCTGGAGCCTCCGTCGAGCCTACGGCTCTTGCCCGCGGACGGTACGTGCCCGGGCCTTTCCTCTTTTCAGCAGCTTAGAGCACACACGGTTATTCGCAATCGGAGCCGTGCGAAAAGAAAACTTCGCAAATTGCGACAAGTCGCGTCGCGGCGGTCTTGACGAAGGGTGTCGCCGCCCCTAGGGTGCGGACTGCACCGAGTACGGAGCGTCCGAGGTCGATGGCTCTCCGGCAGGCAATCGCTTCGGCGGAGGTCAGTCGGAAAGCCGGACGAAGACGTCACCGGCTCGGTGCGTTTTCGTGCGCCGACGACCGGACCGGCGGTCGGGGCACGCCGGGAGAGAGCTTCCCGGAATTTGCGCAGGATTTCGTCTCGGGGATGCTTGACGGCCCTCGGGCGACCTCATAGAGTCGCGTCTGCACCGAGTACGGAGCGCCCGAGGTTGATGGCTCTCCGAGTGGTTGCCGGCGAAAGCAGGCGGTCAGTCGGAATGCCGGACGGAGGCGCCACCGGCTCGGTGCGTTTCTGTCGGCGCCTATCCTGGCCCGCGTGAGGCGTCTTCTCCTCCTCGTCAGCTCGATCATCTTCGTGGACACGCTGCTGTTCACCGCGCTGACGCCGCTCGTTCCGGGCTACGTGGACGAGTTCGACCTCTCCAAGGCGGGAGCGGGGCTTCTCGTCGGCGCGTACGGAGCCGGAGCGCTCTTCGGTGGCATTCCGGGGGGCCTCGCAGCCGCGAAGTACGGGCCGAAGCGCGCCGTCGTCGCCGGATTGCTCTTGCTCTCCCTCGCCAGCTTCGCGTTCGCCGCGGCCGATGGCCCGCTCGCGCTCGGTGGAGCGCGCTTCGTACAGGGGCTCTCGAGCACGGCGACGTGGGCTGGCGCGCTCGCTTGGCTCTCGGCGGTCGCCCCACGGACGAGGCGCGGCGAGATGATCGGGATCACGTTGGGCGCGGCGGTCTTCGGAGCGGTTCTCGGGCCCGTGTTCGGGGGCATCGCCGAGTTCGCGGGGATCGCGCTCTCGTTCACCGCCGTCGGCGTGGTCACGCTCGCATTCGCCGGGCTCGCGGCGCTCGGCGGCGGATCGGCGTCCGAGGAGACGGCGACGCTCGCAGGCCTCGGGCGAGCATTACGCGACGAGCGTTTCGTCGGCGGCCTGTGGCTGAACATGCTTCCCGCGTTGCTCTTCGGGCTGCTGAGCGTCCTTGCGCCGCTCGCGCTCGACGAGGCAGGCTGGAGCACGTTCGTGATCGCCGGCGTCTTCTTCGCGGCGGGTCTCGTGGAGGCCGTCCTCAACCCCCTCGTCGGACGGCTCAGCGACCGCGTCGGTCGCCTGCTCCCCATTCGATGCGCCTTGGCCGCGTCCGTGATCGTCGCCGTCGCTCTCGCGTCGGCCGCCGGCGCCACGCCGATCGCGCTGCTCGTCTGCGCCGCAGCTGTGAGCTTCGGCGGCCTCTTCGTGCCCGGCATGGCGCTGACCTCCGATCGGGCCGACGAGGCGGGGCTCGCGCAGGGGCTGGCGTTCGGAGTGATGAACACCGCGTGGGCGCTCGGCGAGGTCGTGGGCCCGTCGGCCGGGGGCTCACTCGCCGAATCGTTCGGCGATTCCACGCCGTACCTCCTCGGCGCGGGGCTCTGCGCCATCACGCTCGTCGCCTCGTACCCCGTCGCAGGAAGGATCCGGCCTCGTGCGGCGTGAGCACTGGAATCGCAAGTACGCGGAGACCGAGAGTCTCTGGAGCACGACGCCGAATCGCTTCCTCGTCGCCGAGGCCTCCGACCTCGAACCGGGCCGTGCGCTCGATCTCGCCTGCGGCGAGGGTCGCAATGCGCGCTGGCTCGCCGAGCGGGGCTGGGACGTCACCGGCGTCGACATCTCCGACGTTGCGATCGAACGCGCGCGTGAGCTGTCCGCGCGCGAGCAGCTCGCGATCGAGTTCGTCCGTGCCGACCTGCTCGAGTACGAGCCGGACCCCGAGGCGTTCGACCTCGTGCTCGTGTTCTACCTCCAGATCCCGGCGAGCGAGCGCCGCGTCGTGCTCGACCGAGCGGCTGGCGGCCTCCGAGCGGGCGGCACGCTCCTTCTCGTGGGTCACGATCTGGCGAACCTGACCGACGGCGTCGGAGGCCCGAGCGACCCGGATCTCCTGTACACGCCCGACGACATCGTCGCCGACCTACCGGCCCTGGAGATCGAGAGGGCCGAGCGCGTGCTGCGCGATGTCGAGAACGCCGATCGACCCGCGATCGACGCGCTCGTTCGTGCTCGCCGAAAGGTAGCCGACTAGGACTCGAACGGACCGTGTACGAGCAGGCGCCGGAACTCGGCGAACTGCCCGGCTTTGCCGACCGCGACCAGTGTGTCGCCCTGTTGAATGACGTCGCCGGGCTGCGCGCCGCTCACGGGCTCCGGCTCGCGCAGGATCGCGATCACCGTCACGCCCGTCTTCGCGCGCAACCCGCACTCGGCGAGCGTCCGCCCGATCGCAGGGCTCGTGTCCGGAACGTCGATCCACTCGATCTGGAGCTCTCCGAGCGCCAGCTCGAGCTCTTCGACGATCTTCGGACGCTCGTACGCCCCGCCGATCACCGCCCCCAGCTGCCGAGCCTCGTCGTCGTGGAGCTCGATGACGGCCGTCGGCTCGTCGTCAGCCGCGCGCCGGTAGTAGTAGATCTCCCGCTGGCCGTCGTTGTGGATGATGACGGCAATGCGACCGCCGATCGCCGTTCGGAAGGCGTACTTCACACCGACGCCGGGCAGACGAGTCTCTCGAAGATCCACGGGCATCAGGTTTCGGGCGCCAGTCTACGGATCGGGAACAGGATGCGGCCGAGTCGCTTCGACTCCTTCATCAGCACGACGCCTATCGTGGCGGTGACGAGGACGTAGAGCCCGGCGAACGCGACGAGGTCGGTGCGCGCGCCCGCGTCGATCGACGAGTTGCCGGACGCGATCTGGGCGAGGATGATCGTGAACTCGCCGTGCGCGACGAGCGCGACCCCGGCGTTGAAGCCCTGGCGGCTCGTGAAGCCGCCGAGCCGGCCTGCGATCACGCCTGCGCCGATCTTGCCGATGAGCGTCGCCACGACGGCGACAGCGACGATCCAGCCCACGTCGCCGAGCGCGGACACGTCGATCGACAACCCGAAGACGAAGAAGAAGAGCGCTGCGAAGATGTCGCGAAAGCTGAAGAAGCGCTCCTCGATCTGGTCGCGGACAGACGTCTCGGAGAGGACGATGCCGGCCATGAGCGCACCGATCGCCTCGGACAGGCCGAGCTCGTCCGCGAGGGCGGCGGTCGCCACGAGGAAGCCGAACACGGCGAGCAGGAAGAACTCGAGCGAGAGCCGGTCGAGCAGGCGGTCCAGCGGTCGAGCGAGCCAGCGGGAGGCGGCCACGCCGGCGGTGACGAACAGGAGCGCCTTCGCGATGAGCACGAGCGTCTCCGGCGCGCCTCCTCCGCCGGCAGCCGCGAACCCGAGCATGAACGCGACCGCGATGTCCTCGAACACGAGGACGGCGAGGACGAGGTCGGTCTCGTCGTCCCCGAGCCTGCGGAAGTCGGTGAGGCCCTTCACGGCGATCGCGCTCGACGACACATAGATGCACGCGGCGAGAACGAGCGCCGCGGACGTCGTACCGAAGGCTGCGACGCCGACGATGAGCCCGATGCCGGCGTTCGCGACCAGGTCGACCGTACCGCCCAGCCCGAAGTGCCGTCCGGTCCTCGAGAGGCGCTCGAGACTGAACTCGAGACCGAGGAAGAAGAGGAGGAAGACGAGGCCCAGCTCGGCGACGAACTCGGTCACCTCCGAGGGACTGATCAGCGCCAACTGCTTTGGCTCGTTCGGTCCGAGCAGAAGCCCGGCGAGGAGGTACGCGGGGATCGCCGAGAGCCCGAAGCGGCGGGCCACGAGCCCGAGCGCTCCGAGCAGCCCGATCGTGATCGCGAGCTCGGCCAGCGTCATGGGGCCATTCTTCCCGCTCGGCCGGGCCTGTTCAGGTCAGATGCGCATCGCGGTCTCGAGATCCGCCGGAAAGCGCTCGAGAATCCATTCGGCGTCGAGCGGCGACAGGCGGTAGTCGCGCCCGTTGACCAGCACGTAGTCGCCCCTGCGCGGATCCATGGCGAGACCCGACTCGACGGGGTACCACCGGTTGTGTCCGTCGATCAGATCGTTCACCTCGTCGAAGACGACACCTCGAGCCGTCGCGCTCCAGCGCCGTCGAAAGCGCGCGCTGTCGCCGTCACATGCCTCGGCGAGATCGCGCCAGATCGCACGCAAGGCCTCCGTGTGAGCCTCCGTCCGCTGCTCGATCTCGCGGAGTCGGAGCATGTACGGGAGCGGCCCCCGCGTGGCGACGAGGTATGTTTCCGCGCTGGGCCGGAGGCCCCCTGCACGGAGTGGAAGCGGCTTGCCGGCGAGTGGGATCGAGCGAAGGTCCTCCTCGAGCGCGGCCTTCTCACGCCGTTGCCGGGGCGTCTCGGGGAGGACGATTCCCTGCCGGAGGATCGCGTCGCGCACCGCCTTCTCCACGGCCTGAGATTAGATCGAGACACACGCCCTACGGCGCCAGCAAGCGCGCGAGCCACGACCGAGGAGGATGCGGCTCGTCGTCGTGCTCCTCCGGCAGCTCGGGGCTCTCGGCGTCGGAGACGCGCAGGAGCTCCTGTGCTCCGCGCCGCTCGGCCAGGCGCGCGAAGTCGCCGCGGATCGCGGAGCGCATCTCGTCGAGTTGGCTCTCCTCGCGCACGACCGGTTCTTCCCGCCAGTGCTGGCGACTCCTCCCGGGACGCTAGCGGGGGGAGGCGAACGTCGCGGTCCAGACGACCGCGTCGGCGTCACCCAGGAGCCCCGGCGCCCGCGTGGGAGCCGCGCCGACGTCTCGGAAGCCCGGGCGGAGCAGGTTCGCGCGATGGGGTGGCGACTGCAGCCAGGCCCTCACCACGTCACGTGCGCTCACCTCACCCCACGGGCCGGCGAACAGGTTCTCCCCGAAGCTCGAGTACCGGTAACCGGCGGCCCGGACTGCTGCCGTCATGGAGGTGCCGCAAGGCGTGTGCGAGAACTGGACGCACGACGCCACGCGCTCCCCTTTCAGGACGGCCGCGCGCCGCAGCGCCGGCCGCTGGGTCAGCCGACCGCGCCGATCCTGGATGCGCGCCCAGTTGAGGAGACAGGTGATCGCACGCGCCTGGACCGCAGCCCCCGCGGCGGCGTCACCCGAGGCCGCACACGCACCGGCGGGCGCCAGGTAGGCACTCCACGCACGGCTCGCTCCGTCCGCTTGCGCCGCTCTCAGAGCCGAGAGCGCCACGAGCGACGCGAGGACGGTCGCCGTCACGACGAGCCGGGATCGTGCTGCCGCAGTTGCAGACGTCACGACTCGTACGGTGAGTGACCGTCGCTCGCCCTCCTTGCCCTGATCGGGGGATGGGCGTCCCCCGAGCCAGTGATCCTGGCTCGATCGGGTCAGGGATCGACCGGCGACTCCGTCGACTTGTCGGGTTGGTGCGTCCGCCAGGTCGCCGCCGCGAGAAGGCCGAGCGCCAGCGTGGGAAGCACGCTCAGCGCCCGGTAGAGGAGGGTCGCGGTCACCGCTTCGGCATTGGGGGCCCCGAACGCGACGAGAGCTCCGGTGAGCCCGATCTCCACGATGCCGACGCCCGCCGGCGTCAACGGGATGGCGCCGAGGACTCGAATGAGCGCCCAGGCAGCGAAGGCCTCGACGCCGGAGACCTCGGACGCCGAGATGTCCACGACGCGCAGGCAGAGAAGGAGGAGGACGAACACCGTCAGGTGCCCGGCGAGGGTTCCGAGGGTGATGACGTGCCATCGCCGGCGCAGGAGCCCGAGCGCCTGGGCGCGGAAGCGGACGAAGCTCTCGGCGCCCCACGAGACCGGACCCCGGCGGACGAGCCGCCTCGCACGGTTGGTGATGCGAGCCGCCCTGTCGCCGATGGTTCGTGCCCGACGCGGCCGCGAGAGCGCAAGCGCGAACGAGACGAGGACGACGACCAGGATCGCGACGGCGACGATGGCCGCCGTGCGAAGCGCGGGATGACCCTCGTCGACCGCGGTGAGGAGGGCGAGCGCGACGATCGGGAACGTGAGGTTCGCCAGCTGGTTCCAGATTCCGGTGACTGCGACCGCGAGGCCGACGGGCGCCGAGGCGAAGCCCCACGAGCGGAGCATCGAGTACGAGCCGGCCATGCCCACGGCCGCGCCTGCCGGCGATACGATCGCGAGGGCCGTGGACGCTTGGGTCATCGCGAGGGCCTGCCGGAACCCGAGCCCCGGCAGGGCCGCCATCCACGGAGGCGGGAAGGTCGCAACATTGAGGAGTGTCGCCGCGACCAGGAGGAGCCAGTCCCGCAGTCCGAGCCCGCGAACGACGTCCAGCACCTCTCGGTAGTCCGCGATGCGTGGGAGGAAGAACACGAAGACGGCGACGACCACCGCGATCGTCCCCGCGGCTCCGAGGAGGCGCCTGCGGGTCCTCGTCAGGCGCCAACGCGGCGGGCTCGGGCCGTCCGACATTCGCAGGAACCTATCGTGCGGCAGATTCCCCACTCGGAAGGAGGACCACGATGCCCACCCGATCTCTCTCCCTGAGGCCCGGCACGGCCCTCGGACTCCTCGCGCTCTTCTTCGCGCTCGGCGGCTCCGCGTTCGCCGTCGGCGAGCGGATACAGAGCCCGTCGGTCGCACAGCAGCGCTGCACGAACGGAGCCGTTCGAGGCATCGCGCACGTGACGGGCACGAGCGCAGGCATGGCGAACGTTCCCGATCGGTTCACCGGCGCCGGAAACCTCTTCTCGCGCAGGTTCAACTGCACGGGCAAGGCCGTTCAGGTGCGGCGCGTCGAGACCGGAGTCTTCGAGGTGCGGTTCGTCGGCGTCGCCGGCGCGAGCGGTGTCGGCAGCGCGGCGGGTGACATCTACGCGAACGTCGAGCCGGCCGCGGGCGGAGCGTTCAAAGTGACGATGCATCCAGCCGGACGCGACGACCGTGTCGACACGGCGTTCACCGTCATCGTCATGTAGGCGTCACTACGGTAGGCGCGGCGACACGATCGTCGAGAAGACTCCGGCGAGGAGGAGGAGGACGCCGGCGATCGCGACGAACACGAACGTGACCTCGGTCATGCCGGGCTCGCGGCCCAACCGTGAGCCCAGGTTCTCGTAGGCGCCTTTCAGGGCGTCGGCGGTACGCGCTTCCGAGAACTCGCCACCCGTGGTCTCGGCGATGGCTCGAAGCGTGTCGGGATCCGGTGGGACGGGTATGAGCTGCCCGCCGCCCTGACCCCCTTGCCCGAAGCCGAACCCGGACTGGCCGCGCTCGATCACGCCATCCGGTGTTCCCAGCGCGATCGTGTGGACGGGGAAGCAGGCGTCCTCCGCGAGCGCGGCGCCCTCGAGCGGCTGCAGGACGCCACGAGTCTGGGCACCGTCGGAGAGGAAGAGGATCGAGACGGGGCTCTTTCCGACGCACCCGACCGCCTGGGCGAGCGTACGCGTCCCCTGCCCGGGCCGACCGGCGGCGATCTCGCCTTCCGGCGGAGGCGGCTCTCCGGTCGACTGCCGACCCAGCTCGACTGCGGTTCGCAGCGCATCTCCGATCGCGGTCCCGCCGAAGACGAGGAACTGGTCGATCTCGTCGACGGCAGTCTCGACGAGCTCGTGATCACGCGTGGGCGGCGTCGCCACCTGCGCATCGCCGGCGAAGACCACGAGTCCCACGCGCAGGCCGTTCGGCGCCTGGTCGAGGAAGGTACGGATCGCCTCCTGCGCAGCCCCGAGTCTCGTCGGCTTGACGTCCTCCGCCTGCATCGAGCGGGACGTGTCGACGACGAGAATCACGGTCGCCCGGTCCTTCACGAGCATCCGCTCGACCTCGGGCCGGGCGAGCGCCACGAGCAGCGAGGCGAGCCCGAGAAGGAACAGTGTCGGGGGGACGAGCCTCAGCCAGGATCTCCCCGAGACGACCGTCGCGAGGACGTCGATGTTCGTGTAGTGCACCGCGTAGCGCATGCGCCGCCGTTCTGCGAGTACCCACACGAGGACGGCGACCCCGAGCAACAGCAGCCCGAGCAGCAGCCACGGGCTCCGGAACCCGATCATCGCGCCACCGCGCACAGAGCGTGCACCTGGACGAGGGGTCGCAGGTCGCCCGCCTCGAAGTCGGCGCGGACGGTGACGACGACCTCGCGGCCACGGACCGACTGGCCGGTAGAGACGCCCTCGACCAGGCTCGCGCTCGGCGGAGCGCGCGTCGCGAAGGCGACGGCGTGCGATGCGCCGACGAGACGCTCGCGCGCGGCACATCGTTGTGTCACCGTCACCGTCGCCTCACCCGGCCGCATGCGACCGGTCTTCACCCGTCTCTCCGTAGGCCGTCCGGGCGGAAAGGCGCTGACCGACGTGGGGACCCGCGCCCCACCTCCCGCCGCGGGCATACAGCCGACGAACGGCTTGAAGGTCGGCGCGCGCGCCGACGCGCCGACGTACGACGCGACGAACACGACCGATCGCGAGGTGCTGATCCCGGGGTTGACCGGGCTGCCGAGCGTCCCGAGGAAGTTGACGTCGATCGCACGGTCGCTGATCCGCGCGTCGAGTCCGCCGACGATGTGCCCACGGGGGCACGTCAGCTGATACTCGACTCGAGGGCGAGGCACTCCTCCCGAAACCGGGACGACGACCCACGGGCCAGCGACGGGAATGCAGACCATCAGGCCGTCGCACTCGTTCGCCCCTCCCGCGGACGACGCCGTCGCGAGCGCCGCGACGACGGCGACGAGCGCGGCCCCCGTGCGCACGAGCCTCACGGAACCCTCCGGAAGAGCAGGGCCGAGATGGTTCCCGCCACGAGCAGGAGCCCTGCCGCGAGTGCTGCGAAGACATCCGTGATCTCGCGGGACTCGTCGCGCGTTCCCAGCCGAGACCCGAGGTCCTCGTACACGCGGCTCAGCTCGTCGGGGTTCGCCGCCTCGAAGAACGCGCCGCCCGTGGTCGTGGCGATCTGCTGGAGCGTCTCGGGGTTCGGCGGCACCTGGATTATCCGTCGGAGCCCGCCTGTCAGCGTCTCCTCGATCACACCCTGTGACGTGCCCACGAGGACGGAGTAGACAGGAACGCCACGCTCCTTCGCCGCTTGCGCGGCTTCGGCGGGCTCGATGCGGCCTCCGTCTCTCGCGCCGTCGGAGATGAGCACGATCGCCCTCGGTGGCGGTGGCTCCTCGCTCTCGACCTGGGGCTGTCCGACCTGCACCGAGAGCGCGACCGCGTCTCCGATCGCCGTTCCCTCGCCCGGGATGAGCGTGTCGAGCGCGGTCTCGACGAGAGCGCGGTCCTCGGTCGGTGCCACGCCGACCGCGGCACGGGTCGCGAAGGAGACGACGCCGACGCGGAACTTCTCCGGCACCTGGGCGAGGAACTCCTTCGCCGCAGCGCGGGCAGCGTCGAGCCGCGTCGGCTCCACGTCCGTCGCCTTCATCGATCGCGATGCATCCATCGCGAGAACGATGGTCGCCTCCTCGCGGGGAACGCTCACGGTCGCGTGCGGGCGCGCAACGCCGACGATCATCGCACCCAGTGCGCAGAGCAGGAGGACGATCGGCAGGTAGCGCAGCCGTCCCGGCGCGCGAGCGATGACGTTCGGGAGGAGATCGGGGTTCCCGAACCTCGACTGGGAGGCGATGCGCCGCCGGTCTCGGTCGATGTACAGCGCCACGAGCACCGGGAGAGCCGCAAGCGCCGTCAGGACGAGGGGCCACGTGAAGCTCACGAGCGGCTCCTCCGCAAGAACACGACGAGCGTGCGAAGCCAGTCGCCGGACGTGGAGAGCACGACATGGCGGACCCCGACCGAGCTGAACGTCCGCGCGATCCCTCCCCGCTCGGCGGCAGCCGCCACCGCGAACCGCTCGCGCAGGCGGCGACTCCGCGTATCGACGCGGAGCTGACGGCCGGTCTCCGGGTCGACGAGCCAGAGCAGACCGACGTCGGGAAGCTCCTGCTCGCGCGGGTCGCGGATCTCGACGGCGACCACGTCATGGCGGCCGGCGAGCTCGAGCAGCGGCCGCCTCCAGTCGAGCGGCCCGCGAAAGTCCGAGACGACGACCACGAGCGACCTCTGGCGTGCAAGTGCACCAGTGCGCGCGAGCGCTCGGCCGAGAGAGTGTCTCTCTCCCATCTCGCCCGACTCGGTTCTGAGCGCTGCGAGCAGCCCCACGAGTCCCGCTCGACCCTGACGTGGCGGAAGCGCATGCGTCCTCTCTCCGCCGAACGTCACGACGCCGAGCCGGTTGCCGCGGCGCGTGGCCAGATGCCCGAGCGCGACGGCGACTCCCTCGACGACGTCCGCCTTGCGGCGATCGGCCGTCCCGAACTGCATCGACGGCGACGTGTCGAGCGCAAGCCAGGTCACGAGCACGCGCTCCGCGAGATCCACGCGGACGTGCGGCTCGCCGGTGCGCGCAGTGACGTTCCAGTCGATCCGACGCACGTCGTCTCCGGCCGCGTACGGGCGCACCATTGCCAGCTCGGACCCCGCTCCCAGCAGAGTCGAGCGGAAGTCTCCGGCAAGGAGCCCCTCCACCCGCCTCGCGATCGTGACGTCGAGCGCACGCAGCAGCCCCTCGGCCATCGGGCCCGGACCCGGTCGTGCCGGGGACGGGCGCTGGAGCAGTGCGCTCGCCGACGTCACGCTGCGTTCACGCGAGCGAGGTCGAGCTGCGGTGCAGGTACCGCTGCGAGCACCTGGTCGAGGATGACATCGGGGCTCACCTCCTCGGCGAGCGCTTGATACGAGAGGACGAGACGATGGCGGAGAGCGTCGCGAGCGAGCGCCTGCAGATCCTCCACGAGCGCGTACTCGCGGCCGCGGATGAGCGCGAGCGCTCTCGCCCCCTGCACGAGGCTGATCGGGCCTCGCGGGCTGGCTCCGTACGAGATGTAGCTGGCGAGGTCGGGCAGGCCGTGCGCAGCGGGCTCGCGCGTCGCCGTCGCGATGTCCACGGCGTAGCTCACGAGCGACGGGTCGACGTAGATGTCGAAGACGGCCCGCTGGAGCGCTTTCAGCTCGTCCAGCGACAGCGCCTGCCGTAGCTCCGGATGGTCGACGAGCTGGCGCTGGACGACGGTCAGCTCCTCGTCGTGCTGCGGGTACCCGATCAGGACTTTCAGCATGAAGCGGTCGATCTGCGCCTCCGGCAGCGGGTACGTCCCCTCGGACTCGATCGGGTTCTGGGTCGCCATGACGAGGAACGGATCGGGAACCGGGTACGTGTCGTGTCCGATCGTCACCTGGTGCTCCTGCATCACCTCCAGGAGCGCCGACTGGACCTTCGCCGGAGCCCGGTTGATCTCGTCTGCGAGGAGGAAGTTGCAGAAGACGGGACCGAGCTCGGTATCGAACGTGCCTTCACCCGCGCGGTAGATCCTCGTGCCGACGAGATCCGACGGAACGAGGTCGGGCGTGAACTGCACACGCGCGAACGTTCCGCCGAGGACACCGGCCGTCGTCTTGATCGTCAGCGTCTTCGCAAGACCCGGAACACCCTCGATGAGGAGATGCCCTTGGGCCAGGAGGCAGACGAGCACCCGCTCGAGCATCGCGTCCTGACCGGCGATGATCCGCCGAATCTCGAACAGCGCCTGCTCGAGCTGCTCCTTGGCCTCTTGCGGGGACGGACCGGCGTTGGCCGGCTCGTGCTCGGTCATATCGGGCCCCTTCTGTCGGCTTGAAGACATATACGAAAGCACGCGCGACTGAGTTTTGGGTAAGAGGTGGGTGAAGAGGCGTCGCGGCGTGAGCGCTCGCTACGAGCGCACGACACCCATGGTAATTCGGCCGGTGTACCCGGAACGGCTCTTCATGAGCCTCAGCGTGGAGCGCTTGCCGCCGTTTCGATAGATGCTGTCGCCCGCGTTGCGGGGATCGCGGTCGGGGCGGCGGTTGTACGGGCCGCGCCGAGACACCGCATCCGTCACCGCGTCGGGGAAGTAGAGCTGCCCGGTGTGCACGACGTTTCCGCCGATATGAACCATGACGTGGATGTGGACCGTTCGCCCCGGGTACCAGCCCGGATAGACGGTGCGGAAGAGCGCGACACCCTTTGCGTCGGTTCGCTGGACACCTCGCAGGAAACGCGCGTCCTCGCTGCCCTGGGCGCTCGTCCCCGAATAGACGCCGGCCGCGTCGCAGTGCCAGACGTCCACCGCCGCGCCCCTGATCGGCTTGCAGCTCGACGCGTCGACGACCGTGAGCCGGAGCGCCAAGGGAACACCTGCCTTCCCCTCGGTGATGTTCCGGCGAACCCTTGTGTCGTCGAGGTAGTACGGCCCCTCCGTCTGCTCGGGAGCAAGGACGCAGGTCACCGCCCCAGAGGCGACTCCCGCAGGACCATCGCCGGCAGCGGCGGCTTCCGACGCGTCGAGCAGCTCGCGCGCTCCCCACGCCCCCGCGCCGAGCGCGGCCACGGCCAGACCACCGAGCTTGGCAATGGCGTTGCGGCGGTCGATCCCGCGTTCGCGGGTCTCGGGGAGGCCGTTCACCGGGGAATCGTAGGTCGAGCTTCCTGAGAGCCGCCTGAAAAAGTCCTACGGGTTCCGTGAGAGCATCCGAAAGTACGATCGCGGCATGA
>DATIBA010000034.1:0-7324 GCA_035457765.1 Gaiellaceae bacterium | reverse complement strand
GCGCTCCGCCGCGGCCGATCACGCCTCCGCGGGCGACGGCCGCGACGAGCGAGAGCTTCACACCGCGACGGGGGCCCGGATCGCCGGGTGATGCTGGTAGTCGAGGACGTCGAAGTCCTCGAAGTCGTAGTCGAAGATCGAGGCGGGTCGTCGGCGCAGGTGGAGAGAGGGATAGGGGTACGGCGTGCGCGAGAGCTGCGTCTCGACCTGCTCGCGATGGTTGTCGTAGATGTGGCAGTCCCCACCCGTCCACACGAAGTCGCCGGCCTCGAGGTCGCACTGCTGGGCGAGCATGTGCGTTAGGAGCGCGTAGCTCGCGATGTTGAACGGGACCCCGAGGAAGACGTCGGCGCTTCGCTGGTAGAGCTGGCAGCTCAGGCGGCCGTCGGCGACGTAGAACTGGAAGAACGCGTGGCACGGCATGAGCGCCATGTCCGGGAGGTCGGCGACGTTCCACGCGCTGACGACGATCCGCCGCGAGTCGGGCTCTTCGCGCACGAGGCGCACGACCTCGGCGATCTGATCGATCGTGCGGCCGTCGGAGGTCGGCCAGCTGCGCCACTGGACGCCGTAGACCGGGCCGAGGTCGCCGTCCTCGTCGGCCCACTCGTCCCAGATCGTGACGCCCTGCTCCTGCAGCCAGCGGACGTTCCGCTCGCCGCGCAGGAACCAGAGGAGCTCCTTGGCCACGGACGGGAAGTGCACCTTCTTCGTCGTCACGAGCGGGAAGCCCTCGCCCAGGTCGAAGCGCATCTGGTAGCCGAAGACGCTCACCGTGCCCGTCCCCGTGCGGTCCGACTTCGGCGCGCCCGTCGTGAAGACATGGCGCATGAAGTCCTCGTACTGCGAAAAGCCGGGGCGGTTGGGCACGTCAGGAACCGACGATAGCCGGTCACCCGGAGGCCACGAATCGCGCCGTCCGTCGGCATGCCTTTCGCGCAATGAGGGTGTCACGCGTGCTCCGGCCGCGGAGGGTTCGCAGGCATCGTTCCCACCACTTCGTGGTGATGCCGACCTCCGCGCCGGCATCGAATGACGCGCTCACTCCCTCGTTCTGGAAATTGCTGCCTCGACCTCAGGTCGTCAGGAGCGGTGACTTCGACCCCTCCTGGACGACGACCCAGCCGTCGAAGTCGCTGAACCGGTACGGCGCGTTCAGGGGCACCGTCGTCGTGCCGTCGGCCTCGGCGAGGAAGTTCCCGCAGTAGGCGACGAGCTCGCCCTTCTTCGTGAGCCACAGCTCGAAGCGCTTGTCATCCGGTGACGGCTCGAGCCCCTCGATCTCGAGCTTCATCGGCCAGTTCCCGGCCTCATCGACGTCGTAGATCGTGATCGAGCCGCTAAGACCCGTCGTGTAGGCGGTGCCGGTCATCGCGACCACGTCGAACGTACCGGGCTCCGCGCCTCGGTCGCCCACGACCCATCCCGCCGCGAAGAGCCCCACGCCGAGCGCCGCGGCGAGCGCGACGAGGGCCGCTCGGCGTCGTCGTGGACGAAGCGGGACGACGGCCGGCGCGGTTCCGAGCTCGGGCGGAGGCCCCGCTTGGATCAGCAGCTCGTGGACGCGGAGCAGCCGCTCACGCTCGCCGGCGGCGAGCCCTTCGCCCACGAGCTCGTCGAACTCTGGCGGACGACTCAACGCAGCTCCTCCTCGAGCGCGTCCGCCAGGCGGGCGAGAGCGCTTCGCGTTCGCGTCTTCACGGTGCCGAGCGGTATCTGGAGATGATCGGCGATCTCGCTCTGGGAGAGCCCGCGCCAGTACGCGAGCTCGATGACGGGGCGCTCGTGCTCGGGGAGGACCTCGAGGGCGCGATGCACGCGCCAGGCCGTCCAGGACGCCTCGGCCTCGTCCGCCGGGTCCGGCTCGCCTCCGGGCCCGTCTTCGAGCTCCGACACGGGGGCCGGAGTCCGGCGGAGGCCGTCGGTTATCGCGTTGCGTGCCACCGCGTAGAGCCACGGCGCTCCGCTCCCGCGGCCGGGGTCGAACGTACGCGCCGAGCGCCAGATCGCCACGAAGGCCTCCTGCATCGCATCCTCGGCGCGGCCACGGTCGCCCAGTCGACGCAGTGCGAGTCCGAGCACGGCCCGGGCGTAGCGCCGGTAGAGCTCTTCGAATGCTCCGCGGTCGCCTGCCGCGACGCGCTCGATCAGTCTTCCGTCGGTGGAAACGGCGCCGTTCACTCTCTCCATGATCACCTGTCGGCGTTCGAGCGAGGGTGCCCTGAGTGCGAGCGACGTAGCCATACCGACTGCTACGCCCTCGCGACTCGGGCGGATTGCACCTACCTCGCTAGCGGACGGCCTCGTATCGCGATGCGACGGCGTCCCAGTTCACGACGTTCCACCACGCGGCGAGGTAGTCCGGACGGCGGTTCTGGTAGTGGAGGTAGTAGGCGTGCTCCCAGACGTCGATGCCGAGAAGAGGTGTCTCCCCGTCCATGACCGGCGTGTCCTGGTTCGGCGTCGACTTGACTGCGAGCCCGGTGCCGTCCCAGACGAGCCAGGTCCAGCCCGAGCCGAACCGCTTGACGCCGGCGTCGTTCACGGCCGCTTTCAGCTCCTCGACGGAGCCGAACGTGTCGGCGATCGCATCGCCGAGCGCACCCGACGGCTCGCCGCCTCCGTTTGGGCCCATGATCTCCCAGAAGAACGTGTGGTTGGCGTGCCCGCCGCCGTTGTTCCGTACGGCCGTGCGCTTGTCCTCCGGGATGTCGTCGAGGCTCGCGAGGACCGCGTCGATCGGGCGATCCGTCCACTCGGTGCCCTCGAGCGCGGCGTTCAGGTTGGCGACGTATGCCGCGTGGTGCTTGTCGTGGTGGATTTCCATCGTCCGCGCGTCGATGTGTGGCTCGAGCGCGTCGAACGAGTACGAAAGATCGGGGACGCTGTACGCCATGCCTGCTCCTCTCCTCAGGGCGGTTTCCGGCAGAAGGATATGCTCCGCGACGTTCCCGGCCAGTACCTGGAGAAAACCCGTTGACCGACTTCGTCGAGATCAGGCCCCGCGAGCTCTCACCAGCGCTCTTCGAGCTCGACGGCATCTCCCGCACGACGATCGAGGCGCACTACCGCCTCTACCAGGGATACGTCGCGAAACGGAACGAGATCCTGGGCCGGCTCCAGAGCGTCGATCTCGGGGCTGCGAATCAGGTCTTCTCCGAGCTCCGCGCGCTCAAGATCGATCTCACGTTCGCGGTGGGCGGAATCAAGAACCACGAGATCTACTTCGAGCACCTCGGAGGCGAGGGTGGCGATCCTGACGGTCCGATCGGGGCGCTCGTCGAGCGCGACTTCGGGTCCGCCGATGCCTGGCGCGCTGATCTGCGCGCCTCGGGCATGGCCGGCCGGGGCTGGGCCTGGACCGCGTACGACTGGGACGAAGGCCGACTGTTCAACTACGTCGGCGACGCCCAGAACACGTTTCCCGTCTGGAACGCGACGCCGGTCGTGGCACTCGACGTCTACGAGCACGCGTACTTCCTCGACTACCAGACCGACCGTGCGGCCTACATCGAGGCGTTCTTCCGGAACCTCGACTGGGGCGTCGTCAACCGCTGGGTCGAGGCCTACCGGATTCCGACCGGGTAGCGCATGACCGAGGCGCTCGCGGTGCTGGGGGGATACCTCCTCGGCTCGCTGCCCTTCGGCTACTGGCTGCCCCGTCTCTTTCGGGGCGAGGACATCCGTACGAAGGGGAGCGGCAACGTCGGCGCGAGCAACGTCTTCCGCGTCTACGGCCGGCGCCTCGGGGTTCCCGTCGCGCTCCTCGACGTCGCGAAGGGCTTCGCGGCAGCATCGCTCGGGCTCTGGGTCGGCGATGCGCTCGTCGGTGTTCTCGCGGCTGCGGCGGCGATGATCGGTCACGCGCGGCCCGTGTTCCTCCGGTTTCAGAAGGGCGGAAAGATGGTCGCGACCGCGGGAGGCGCCACCTTCGCGCTCGCACCGCTCGTCGCGTTCTGCTGCATCGGCATCTGGCTCGCGGTCTTCCTCTCGACACGGTTCGCCTCGCTCGCCTCGATCGTGACCGCGGCCGGGCTGGCGGTGCTCGTCGTGGTGTTCGGATATCCGTGGCCCGTGATCGTGTTCGGAATCGCCGGGGCGACCGCCGTCATCGTGATGCACCGCCAGAACGTCCGGCGGCTCCTCACCGGCACCGAGCATCGGTTCGAGCTGCGCCGCCCGCGGCGTGCCTGACGGGAGCGAGCTTCGGGCAATCCGAGGGTTCGATCAGCGATTGCACGGACGTCAGGTCCTGGGCTTCGGCGGACAATCGGGCCCGAGGAGGTGGTCGACATGTCGACACTCACCGAGGTTCCGGCGCTCGGGGCTCTCGCGAACGAGCGCTACGTCTCGATCACGACGTTCCGCCGGGACGGATCCGCCGCCTCGACGCCCGTCTGGGTCGTCTCCGACGATCCACGCCGTCTTCTGGTGGCGACCGGCGCGGAGACGTGGAAGGTACGAAGGATTCGAGCGAACCCGCACGTGCGCGTGACGGGCTGCAACGCTCGGGGCACGCTCCACGGCACCACGGTCGACGGTGTCGCACGGCTCGTCGAGGAGGAGCAGCTCGTCCGTCGACTGCAGCTCGAGAAGTACGGCTGGCAGAAGCGGCTCATCGAATTCGGCTACGAGCTCGTGCGCCGGATCCGGCGGAGGCCCCGCGAGGAGGCGGTCTTCATCGAGATCGTCGCCGCGACCGACGACGCGTCGCTGGCCGCCTGACGGCTAGTTCGTCAGCCAGTCGGCGAGCGTGGTCTGATGGGCGCTCGGCGTGCCCGTGGCGAGCTCGCCGCGCAGCTCGGCGACGGTCCCGAAGCGCTCGGCGACGACGTCGTGAATGTGAATCGTCTCGAAGTTGACTTGCTTCGAGAGCAGGAAGTCCGCGTCGTCGAGCTGCGGCAGCGTCTCGAGAGCGTCGCGTAGCGCGTAGCGCACAGAGTCCTCGACGAAGCGCGGCTGTAGGTGTGCGTGCTCGACGACGAAGAGCTCGTCGGGTCGTTTCAGCAGGTCGTAGATGGGCGCGCTCATCGAGCGCTCGGCGATCTCGACGAGCACCTCGGCGTCGAGATCCCGCTCCGTTCCCACGAAGAGCGTCTGCCGGCCGCGCTGGTTGTGGGTGGCAACGGGGACGAGCGCGAAGATCCTCTCGATGTCATGGGAGTCGAACCCGGCCTCGAGCAAGCGCTCGCTTGCGTGGCCGCGTACGAGTCCCTGTGCGCAGGGGCACGCGTTGATTCCGGTTGCCTCGACGCCGACTGCGCGACGCGTCCCGGCCTCGGATGCCGCCGCGATTCCGCAGAGCGTCACCATCTCCTGCGTCGCGAGACGAGTGACGGGCGTGCGGCGGTGGATGGGCCACTGGGCGCGAATCCAGACCTCCGCACGCAAGGCGCCCTGGCGCTCGACGACACGGCTCGCGATGTGCTCCGCGAGCACTTCGACGAGCAATGCCTCACGCTCGACGACGAGCTCGATGGCTTCCTCGAAGAGCTCGGGGAACCGCGACATGTGTACGCCCTTCTGGTCGGCTGCGAGGTCGACGGTGCAATCGATGACGGCGGCCATCACCGTCTCCGCGTCGCCGCGGCGGATTCGCACGGCCTTCTGCACTCCCGTGACGCCGGCCCGCGAGAGAGCTAGGGCGATCTCGGGCGAGGATGCCTGGAGATCCTCCTCGAGTCTGACGATGTCGCTCACGCCGGCCAACGTACCAGCGGTGCGTCAGCGCAGGAGGCGAGAGAGGCGGCGATCCTTGAGCAGCCGGCCTCCGGTCTGGCAGCTCGGGCAGTAGTAGATCGTGTGCTCCTCGAAGTCGACACGTGCGATCGGAGTGTCGCACTGGGGGCAGTTCTCACCGAGCCGATCGTGGACGAGGTAGACGTCCGCGTCTCTCTTGCCCCGAAGTCGGAGCTCGAGTGCACGCTCGAGATCCTCGCGGATGGCCGTCGCGAGCCGGTCGGTCTCCTCCGGCGAGAGCTCCGTCGAGGCCTTGAACGGCGACAGCCTCGCCCGGAGCAGGATCTCGTTCGCGTGTGCGCGCCCGATGCCCGCGATCGCGCGTTGATCTCGAAGAAGCGGGTGGAGCTGGCGTCGCTCACGTCGGAGGATCTCCGCGAGTGAGGCGGTGTCGAGCTCGAGCGCATCGGGCCCGAGGTGAGCGAGATCCGCGTCGAGCTGCGACGGGGTCACGAGCCAGACACCCGCGCGCTTCTTCTTCCCCGCCTCCGTGAGCACGAGCTCGTCGCCGCCGACGAACCGAAGCCGGAACATGGGCGTCTTCGGCCCCTTCGCTCCGGCTGCGAGGTAACGGAGTCGGCCTGCGCTCATGAGGTGGACGCGGAGCACGAGCTCCCCGTCGGTCGTGGGGAAGAGGAGGTTCTTTCCACGTCGGCGTGAGCCCTCGAGCCGGCGTCCCTCGAGCGCCGTGAGCGGCGGATCGAACGTCTTCAGCGTGGCGATGTGCGCGGGCCCGGCCCTGTCGATCGGTGATCGCAAGACGAGTGGAGCGAGCTCGCGCACCCACGCCTCGACTTCGGGTAGCTCAGGCACGCGTGCGCTCCACTCCATCGTCGACGGGCTGGGGCATCTCGCGAAGGTAGCGCTTCCGAGCGTGAAGTCGCCGCCATCCGGGCCGGGATAGGCTCACCGGCCGTGGAGCCGATCGTCGTCGAGGCAACGCGCGGTGACGTCGTCGAGGCCACGCATCGCGTTCACGCCGTAGCCGTCCACGACGGGGAGATCGTCGACTCGTGTGGCGATCCCGCCCTCGTCACGTACTTCCGCAGCTCGGCGAAGCCGCTCCAGGCGCTGCCGGTCGTCCGCGTGCTCCCGGAGCTCGCCGACGACGAGATCGCCATCGCGTGCGCCTCGCATCTGCACCGCCCGGAGCAACTCGAGCCCGTCCGGCGTCTGCTCGCCAAGGCCGGCGCGAGGGAAGACGATCTCGAGTGCGGTCCCGAGCCGACCCGTATCGAGCACAACTGCTCGGGGAAGCACGCGGCGATGCTCGCGCTCTGCCGGACGATGGGATGGCCGACCACCGGCTACCGGTTGGCCGAGCACCCGTGTCAGGCCGCGATGCTCATGGAGGTCGCCGGCGCCGCGGGGGTCGAGCCGGAGACGATCCCGACTGCCATCGACGGCTGTGGCGTGGTGACATACGCGCTCACGCTCGAGCGGATGGCGCTCGCGTTCGCCCGCCTCCTGAGCCTCGACGCAGGCCCTCGCGTAGCGGATGCGATGCGTGCGCACCCTGAGCTGATCCGGGGCCCTGGCGCGGCCGAGACCGAGCTCATGCGCCTCGGGCGTGGTTGGGTCGCGA
>DATIBA010000033.1:0-4651 GCA_035457765.1 Gaiellaceae bacterium | reverse complement strand
AGTAGCGGGGGCAGGATTTGAACCTGCGACCTCCGGGTTATGAGCCCGGCGAGCTACCTGACTGCTCCACCCCGCGTCGCGGGCTCGAGTATAGCCGCTCGGCCGCCGCTTCGACGTTCACCCGGGCGGCGCCATAAGTCGCGACGTACCTCGCGGCTGCCGGAGGTCGCCAGTACGGAAGCCCCACCTCGACGACGAGAGCGTCAGGAGCGCGTTGGAGGAGCGCCCCCACTGCCGTTCGCTCCCAGTCGTGGCGATGGAGGTCGCGCGCGACGATCACGAGCTCGCGCCCGTCGAGCGGGAGGGCCGTATCGATCGTCCTCTCGTCGACATGCAGGGTGACGGCATCGGGCAGGGCCGCGCTCAGCCAGTCGACCGGCGTCTCTGCGAGGCGTCCGGCAGCCATGTTGGGCTCCGGCTCGAGCTCGACGAGCAGCAGTGGTCGGCTCAGGTTTCCGTCGCTCCCGAACCACCTGACGGCACGTCGCGCCGCGTCGAGACCGACACTGCGCGCGACTCGCCGGCGCGACCGGTGGGCGAGTGCCCATTCGGCCGTCGCCCGAACTCGTCGCGCTGCTTCGGCAAGCCGTCCTTCGGAGAGCCGCCCCGAGCGCACAGCAGCGACGAGAGCGTCACGAACGCTCGCAACCGACTCGTCGAACAGATCGTGACCGAGACACAGCGCGTCGACGCCGGCTGCGATCGCTTGCACAGCACCCTCGTCCACGCCCACGGACGCGCTGATCGCGCGCATCTCGAGCGCGTCCGACACGACCATCCCGTCGTACCCGAGCGTCTCGCGCAGCAGGCCCCGCAGGATCTCCGGGTTCATCGTCGCGGGCGACTCACCCGCGGACCGAACGCCGATGTGGGCGGTCATGATCGCCCGGACGTCCGCCTCGACGGCAGCACGAAACGGGGCGAGAGCCTCCACGCTCACGTCGTCGACCACCGGGAGAGCGAGATGGGAGTCCACGGATGTGTCTCCGTGGCCCGGGAAATGCTTCGCGCACGCGACGATCCCGGCACCCTGCAGACCGCGCACGAACGCCGCGACGTGTCGGGCCACGAGATCGGGCTCGGCGCCGAACGCGCGGATCCCGATGACGGGATTCAGCGGGTTCGTGTTGACGTCCGCTACCGGTGCGAGGTTCAGGTTCACACTCACCTCCGCGAGATCGGCGCCCATCGCGGCCGCGACGTCCTCCGTGAGAGCGACGTCGTCGACGGCGCCGAGCGCGGCGTTCCCGGGATACGAGCTTCCGGTCGTCGCCTCCAGGCGCGTCACGTCGCCGCCCTCCTCGTCGATCGCGATCAAGACGTCTTCGCGCTCGGCCCTCAGGTCCGCGGCGAGGGCGGCGAGCTGCTCTCGACTCTCGACGTTCCAGGCGTAGAGGACGACCCCACCGAGCCCCTCGCCGATCCTGCGCCGGACCCAGTCGGGCACGGTCGGCCCTTCGAATCCGGGAAACATGCAGGCCGTCGCGAGTCGCTCGAGCTCGTCGCTCACGCCTTGACCGCGCCCGCCGTGAGACCGAAGGCGATCTTTCGCTGCACGATCAAGAAGAAGATCACGACCGGGATCGCAGTCAGCGTCGACGCGGCCATGAGCCCGCCCCAGTCCGTGTTCCGGCTGGTCCCGTAGAAGTAGGACAGCCAGACCGTGAGCGTCTGATTCGCCTGGTCGGTGAGGATCACCCTGGCGAAGATGTACTCGTTCCAGCTCGTGATGAACACGAAGACCGAGGTCGCGACGAGGCCTGGCGCCACGAGTGGCAGGAGAATCCTGGCGAACGCTCCGAAGCGACTCGAGCCGTCCACCATCGCTGCCTCCTCCAGTTCGCGCGGAATGCCGAGGATGAAGCCGCGAAGCGTCCAGACCGCGAACGGCAGCAGGATCACCATGTGGGTCAGGACGAGGCCCATCAGCTCGTTCGTCAGGCCGTACCTCGCGAGGACCACGAAGAGAGGGATCACCAGGCCGGCCTGCGGCAGCATGAGGATCCCGATGACGAGAACGACGAACAGCTTGTTTCCGGTGAAGCGGTACTTCGCGAGGGCGACGGCCGCGAGGAACGCCACGACCATCGAGAGCACGACGACCGCACCCACGACGATCAGGCTGTTCTTCACCGTGTCCCAGAAATAGGGCCTCGCAATCGCATCTCGGAAGTGCTGCAGCGTCGGAGTGGACGAGAACCATGTCGGCGTGAACGAGTTGATCTCGGAATCGGGCTTGAAGGCGGTCGAGACCATCCAGAAGACGGGGAAGACGACGACCACGGAGACGGCCAGGCCTACGACGTTCCACGCGATCCGGCGCAGCCGGCGGGCGCGCTCGCGCCTGACCAACGCACGGCGAGCCACGGGCGTCGGTGGGGTGGTGCTGCTCACGTGCGGGCGTCTCCCATCTTCACCATCCGCCGGACGTAGAACACGCTGAGGACGGCGACGATGAGCAGCATGAGCAGCGAGATGGCCGCGCCTCGCCCGAAGTTCGTGTGCTCGTAGCCCTCGATGAAGACGTATACACCCATGACGTAGTTCGTGACGTCGACCTGCGACGGGCCGATCAGAAGGTACGGCTGCGTGAAGACGCCGAAGTCCCAGATGATCGACAGGCTCGTGAGGATGAGGAAGATCGGCTTCAGGATGGGGAACGTGACGTCACGAAACACGCGTAGCGGACTGGCGCCGTCGATCTCCGCCGCCTCGCGGAGCTCGCGCGGCACCTGTGCGAGCCCGGCGTACACCGTGATGGTCACGAACGGAATCGCACCCCAGACGATGAGCATGGTGACCATCGCGAGCTTGGAGAACGAGGTCGCATACCAGTCGTGCTGGTTGTAGTCGCCAATGCGAAGCTCGGTCAGGACGTAGTTGAGGATCCCGTTCTGGAAGTTCGTCATCCAGAACCAGACCTGGACCGCGACGACGGCCGGCATCGACCAGGCGAGTATCAGGCCCGCCGTCAGCAGCACGCGCACCCACGTCGAGACCTTCACGAGAAGGAGCGCGATGAGCGTCCCGAGCACGATCGTCAGACCGACGTTCGCGATCGTGAACAGCACCGTCCGGAGCAGGACGTCCCAGAAGACCTCATCCCGAAGTACGGACGCGTAGTTGTCGAAGCCGATCCACTCGCCCTTCCGCTGGATCAGCTCCGGGAGCCCGTACTCCTGGAACGAGAGCGTGGCGAGCTTGTACAGCGGATACCCGAGGATCGCCGTGATGACGACGATCACCGGGAGGATCAGGAGGTACGGAACCGAGCCTCGAAGGATGCGTCGAGTCCGCGGTCGCCGCCGAGGCCGAAGGGTGCGGGTCTCGGCGGCGACCGTCACTGCGTCCGCTCTACTTCTGGTTCAGCGTGAAGGTGATGTTGTCGCTCGCGGTGTTCGCCGCTTCCCGGATGCTCATCTCACCCGTGAGGATTCGCTTGAGCATCGTCCGAAGGATGTTCCCGCTCTCGACGCTGGCCCAGTGCTTCGCGACGGGCACGAACCAGCTCCGACGCGCGGCACGCTCGTTCACGCTGTTGCCGAGCAAGCTCGTCGTGTTGGGAATGTTGCCCTTCGCACGGAGCGTGGTCATCGACTGGTTGTCGGTGAACGCGCTGATCCACTCCGCGGCCATGGCCCGGTTTCCGCCGACGGGCGCAGCCAGGACCGAGCCACCGAGGAAGCCCGGGATCGCCTGACCCCTGATGTGGCCCGGCATCACGAACTGCGCCGTGCGGTTCTTGTAGTCGCCGACACAGCAACTGAACCAGGCCGGACCCTGCATCGACGCCGCATTCCCCTGTGCGTACACGTCGTACGGGTTCGGACGGACCTCGTCCGTCGTCTTGCTCGCACGCGATGCGACGTCGAAGAACCGCTTGTACGCGGCCAGGCCGGCCAGGGCCTTCGGCCGGTCGAGCGCACCGATCCACTTGCCCTTGCTCGTGATGGCGATCGTTCCGCCGTAGTCGTAGACGAAGCTCATCGCGAAATACCAGTCCGTGCCCGCAATGTAGACCGGCGAGAAGGTCTTGGCGGTGTTCCTCTGGCCGAGCTTTCTGGCGATCGCCGTGAACTCGGCGATGCTCCTCGGCACCCTCGCGTTCACCTGTCGGAAGAGGTCCGTGCGGTAGGTGATCACGCGCGACCCCGCGTAGTAGGGAACCGCGTAGGTCTTGCCGCCGTAGCGCCCCGCCTTCGTGAGACCGGCGAGCCAGGTGCTCTCGTTGGGGAAGTTGACGCTCGACAGGTCTTGGAAAGCACCCGCGACCATGTAGGGCGTCGTCTGCGTGTTGCCGACCTCGACCACGTCCGGTACGCCACCGCCGGCAAGTGTGGCATCCAGCTTCGCCCGATACGTGCCCCACTCCTGATACTGCACGTCGACGTCCCAGCCGGGATTCTCGCTCTCGAACTGCGCGTTGGCTGCGGCGACGACGTCCGACCAGCCGGACTGGGCATCGACCATGAGCCAGACGGTAAGGGTATTGGCGGCGGCGCCGCCGGAGGCTCCCGACGCTCCTACCGCCACCACTGCAAGCGCCGCCACGAGCGTCGCGGCAGCGAAATGACGTACGTTCATGCGCATCTCCCGCGGCATCTGGGTGCGTCGTGTGCGCCGCATCTCGGCGTGGCAGGCATCGGCTCGA
>DATIBA010000032.1:0-31081 GCA_035457765.1 Gaiellaceae bacterium | reverse complement strand
CCCGGGTTCGTCGTGAACTTCTCGGCGATGGTCGTGAGGATCGTGTACTTGCCTCGCGGCTTGTGCGTGTCCTGGGCGGTCAGCTGGCGAATGGTCTTGAAGCCGCCCCTGATGGCGCCGGTCCACGGCGGGAAGTTGTAGTACCCGCTGCGCATGAAGTGCTCGCGGTAGCCGAGCTGCTGGTCCACGAGGAACTTCTGTGCGGCCTCCTTGTTCTTCGCGAACTTCCAGATCAGGTAGACGCCCATCACGTGCTCGTTACCCATCCTCATCACCGGGCCACGCGGGATCGAGGCGAGCCAGGTGTCGTCGGCGATGGCTTGGTTCTGAGCTTCCGCCGTGCGGCAGATGGAGATCGCGTTCAGCGCGACGGAGAGACGCCCTCCGACGAATGCCTGGTTGTTCGACGCCGCGGTCCAGGCGAAGACCTCGTCGGTCATGCCGTTCCGGTAGATGTCGCGCATGACCTGCAGCGCCTGAATCGCGCCCCGCCGGTTTGCGCCCTGGCCGATGACGATGCGGTTCTCCTCGTTCTGGATGAAGCCGCCGTAGCAGTAGAGAAGCGACGTCAGGAGCATGTTCGAGTCGATCTCGTTCGACATGCCCAGCCCGACGGGATGTCCCGCCGCCTTGAGCTTCGGTGCCGCCGCTCGAACGTCGTCCCAGGTCCGGAGCGACCCGCCGACCTCCTGCAGGTAGCTCCGGCGGTAGTGGACGGGGTCGGGCGCGTACGACTCCGGGAAGCCGTAGAACTGCTTCGTCTTCGGGTTGTACGTGCTCTTCCTCGCGACCCTCGACATCGGTCCGAGCTTTTTGGTCACCTCCTGCACGAGATCGGTCACCGGAATGGCCTGCTTCTGAAACGTGGACGGCGGTGAGATGAACCAGATGAGGTCGTGACCGTCCTGCGCCGCGACCTCGGTCGCACCCCTGCCGTACAGCAGGGCGTTGTTGATGTGGTCGACCTTCACCTGGACGTCGTTCGCCTCGCCCCACTGCTTGACGTAGGTGTTGTCGAACCACGTGTCGTAGGCGGGGACGAAGTGGAGCCAGGTCAGGATCGACAGATCGCCCGCGAGCTGCTTGCCCGCGAATTTGAGCGGGCCGTAGACGCCGAGTGCCTTGTCGGTCAGCCCGCCGAACATGCTGACGGCGAAAGCCCCGGCGGCTCCCCTCCTGAGCAGGTCACCTCGGGTCAGTGCAGAGCTCGGGCGCACGAGCTCGTCGGCTGCATCTGCCAACGGGTACCTCCTTTCGAGTCGATTCTCTACCGGAAAGCGCCTCCTGTAAAGCCCTTGATGAAACGATCGAGGAACGCGTTGTAGAGGAGCGCGAGCGGGATCGCCGGGATCACCGTCGCCGCCAAGAGCGACTGCCAGAAGAAGACGTCACCGCGGATCAGTGCGTTCGGCACCCCTACGGACACCGTCCACTGCTCGTTGCTCGAGATGAACGTGAGCCCGTAGATGAACTCGTTGACACAGAGCGAGAAGGCGAAGATGACGACGGTCAGGATCCCCGGCAGCGAGATGGGCAGGACGATCAGGTAGAACGCCTTCAGCCGCGACGCGCCGTCGATGAGCGCGGCGTCCTCGAGCTCCTGCGGGATCGTCTTGAAGAAGCCCATCAGCAGCCAGGTCGCGAAGGGGACGGTGAAGGACGGGTAGACGAGGATCAGAGCCCACAGCGAGTCCTTGAGGTCGAGTTGGGTGATGAGCCGCGAGAGCGGGAGGAAGAGCAGCGTCGGCGGGATGAGGTACACGAGGAAGATCGCGACGCCTGCGCTTTGCCCCCAGCCGCCCGCGAGCCGTGCAAGGGCGTAGCCGGCCGGCATCGCAAGGAGCAGCGTGATGCCGACGACCGCGGCGCCGACGATGAGCGTGTTCAGGAGCCACTTCGGGTAGTTCGTCTCCTCGAAGAGGTACCGCACGTGCTCGGTCGTCGCGTAGTTCCAGAAGTCCCAGTGGAAGTCGCCCTCGAGGTCGTTGTAGACGTACGGCGAGTGCTCGACGTTCGCGAGGTCGATGTTCGTCTTGAACATCGTCACGAGCGCGAAGTAGAAGGGGAACGCAAGGAAGACCGCAAAAGGCAGGACGACCGCGTAGGTGGTGAGCTTCTGGCGAGTCGTCACTTCAGCTCACCTGTGCCCTTCTCGCGAAGAAGAGCATCGCCACGGTGACCACGATGAGCAGCGGGAAGAGGAAGAGGGAGATCGCCGCGCCCTCCCCGAGCGAGCCGCCGTCGATCCCGATGAAGTAAGCCCACGTGGGCAACACCTGCGTCGCGTTGAACGGCCCGCCGCGGGTGAGGATGTAGACGATCGCGAAGTCGGCGGCCGTGAAGACGATCCCGAACAGGACGGCCACGAGCGCGATCGGGAGCTGCAGCGGGATGTCGACGTACCAGAGCTTCTTCACGCCGGTCGCGCCGTCGATCCTGGCCGCGTCCTCGACCTCGTTCGGGATGGACGCGCGTCCGGCGATGAAGATCACGACGGCGAATGGGAGGATCCGCCACGCGTGCACGAGCGTGAGGGCGAGGAGCGCGAGGTTCGGGCGGCCGAGCCACTGCAGCGGCACCTGGGCGTCCTCCTCGAAGTTCACGGCGCTCAGCAGCCAGACGAGCCCGTTGTCGAGATGAAGCTTGGCGAGCGTCCAGTTGGCGACGCTGTACAGGGAGTCCAGCAGCCAGAGCCAGGTGATCGTCGAGAGCACGACCGGAGCCGCCCATGGCAAGACGACGAGGAAGCGCACAATCCACTTCCCGCGGAAGTCGCGGACGAGGAAGTTCGAGAGGACCGCCGCGCCGACGAGGACGATCGCCTGCGAGCCGAGCGTGAAGACGAGCGTGTTCCGGACCGCGCGCCTGAAGTTGTCGTCCTCCCAGGCGTTCGTGAAGTTG
This sequence comes from Gaiellaceae bacterium, assembly GCA_035457765.1. GTDB lineage: Bacteria > Actinomycetota > Thermoleophilia > Gaiellales > Gaiellaceae > GMQP-bins7. Next base: position 28,180 of record DATIBA010000032.1, on the reverse strand, counting down.
TCGAAGCCGACCCAGTCGCCGCTCAGCGACCCACCGATGGCGTTCGTGAAACTGAGGTAGATCGCCCAGATGAAGGGCACGCCGACGACGAGCGCCATGAAGACGACGGCGGGCGCGATGAGCAGGACCGCGAGCACGCGGCGGCTCTCGAGAGCGTGCCGCCAGCGGCCGGGCTCCGGCCTCTCCCGAGCAGCCTGCGCCTCCATCGGACATCGACGATGCTATTAGATTCAGCCCTGGGAGCAATGGCCGAGATCGTCCTCGAGCGTTTGACGAAGGTCTACCCCGACGGGACCGAAGCCGTCACCGGTCTCGACCTCGAGGTCGGGACGGGTGAGTTCGTCGTCTTCGTCGGGCCTTCCGGGTGCGGCAAGACGACCGCGCTTCGCATGGTTGCCGGCCTCGAGACGATCACCGCAGGGGCCGTCAAGATCGACGGGCGCGTCGTGAACGACCTCCCTCCGAAGGAGCGCGACATCGCGATGGTCTTCCAGAACTACGCGCTCTATCCGCACATGAACGCGTACAAGAACATGGGTTTCGCCCTGAAGATGCGGGGACTCCCGAAGGACGAGATCGACCGTCGCGTTCGAGAGGCCGCGCGCATCCTCGGTCTCACGGACTCGTTGCAGAAGAAGCCACGGACGCTCTCGGGGGGCCAGCGCCAGCGCGTCGCGATGGGCCGGGCGATCGTCCGCAATCCGCAGGCCTTCCTCATGGACGAGCCGCTCTCGAACCTCGACGCGAAGCTCCGTGTCGAGATGCGCGCGGAGATCTCGCGGATCCAGCGGGACCTCGGCGTGACGACGGTCTACGTCACGCACGACCAGACCGAGGCCATGACCATGGGCGACCGCGTGGCGGTCATGCGCAATGGCCTCCTCCAGCAGATTGCCGTGCCGCAGGTGCTCTACGAGCACCCTCGAAACCTCTTCGTCGCCGAGTTCATCGGCTCACCGGCGATGAACCTCGTCCTCGCCGATCTCGCCCGCCAGGACGGCGCCTTGTGGGCGCGGTTCGGCGATCATCGACTGCGTCTCGCCGATACCACCGAGAAGCGTCATCCCGGCCTCGGCCGGTTCGACGGGGAGTCGGTCGTACTCGGGATCCGACCGGAGGACATGGCGGATGCGTCGCTGCTGCCTGAAGTCTCCCCGGACCGTCGACTGTCCATCGTCTGCGACATCCGCGAAGACATGGGCTCCGAGGTCTACGTGCACTTCAACATCGCCGCGCAGCCGGTCGAGACGAAGGAGGTACTCGAGGCGCACGTCGTCGACGCCCCCGAGGACGCCGAGACGAGGCTCGCCGCGGAGCAGGCCCGTGGGAGCGGGGTCCGGTTCGTCGCTCGGCTCGAGCGAGCGACCCGCGCCAAGGAGCGCGAGCCGCTGGAGCTCGCGGTGGACGTCGAACGCCTGCACTTCTTCGATCCCGAGAGCGGGCTCGGCGTCGACGTCTCGTAGTCGGGCGAGCTCGATCAGCTGAGCCGTTCGACACGATCAGTGACTGCGGTGATGCCGGCGGAGTAGAGGCTCGAACCGGCTCGTTCTCACAGGGGTACGCGTTCGCGCGTTCTCCTGCCGATGACCGCTCCCGTCAAACACGTCTGGGCCGCCCTCCTCGTCGTCTACGTCCTCTGGGGCTCGACGTACTTCGGCATCAAGATCGTCGTCGAGACGGTCCCGCCGCTCTTCGCCGCGGGGACTCGCTTCCTCCTCGCCGCGGCGCTTCTGGCCGCGATCCTCGCACTCCGAGGGACGAGGATGAGCGTCGGCCGCCGGGAGCTGGGGGCGAGCGCGATCGCAGGCGTTCTCCTGCTCGGTCTCGGCGTCGGGCTCGTGCACGTGGCGGAGACCCGAATCGACTCGAGCGTCGCTGCCATGATCGCGGGCACGGTTCCGCTGCAGATCATCGCGCTGCGGCTCGCAGCGGGGGAGAACCCCGCCCGCGCGACCCGCCTGAGCACGCTTGCAGGACTTGCGGGGCTCGGCCTCGTCGTAGCTCCCGGGCTCGGCGCCGGTTCGACCGCGCTCGGCCTCGCGGTGATGCTGAGCGCGAGCCTGTTCTGGTCGACGGGATCGTTCCTCTCCGGGCGGCTCCCCCTCCCCCGCGACCCCTTCGTCGCGACGTCGCTCGAGATGGCGTTCGGAGGCGCGTTCCTGACGGCCGCCTCCGTCGCATCCGGCGAGTGGGCAGATCTGAGCGGAGCGACGTTCGCGCTCGACGCGGTCCTCGCGTGGTTCTACCTCGTCGTCCTGGGCTCGCTGGTCGGCTTCACGGCGTATGCCTGGCTCCTCCGCGTGGCTCCGATCTCACTCGTCGTGACGCACCAGTACGTGAACCCGCTCGTCGCGATCGCGCTCGGGACGCTGTTCCTCGGCGAGCGCCCGAGCCCGTGGACGCTCACCGGCGCGCTCGTCGTCGTCGGGGCTGTGTACGTCGCGATCCGCGCGGAGTCCCCTAGGAAGACGCGACCTGCGACCTTCGAGCCGCGAGGAACTCCAGCAGATCAGACCGCGTGAGGATCCCGGTGGGGCGCCCTCCGCTCGCGACGACCACGGCGCCGCTCCCTCCCGAGAGCCCCTCGTAGACCTCGTTCACGGACGCGTCGGCGTCGACCGCCGGAAGCGGGGGCTGCATGGCGACTGCGACGTCTTCGCTCAACGCGTCGGCGTTTCGGAAGACGCGCTCGAGGAGCCCGCGCTCCTGCAGCGACCCGACGATGTCCGCGAGCGAGTCGACCGGCTCGCTCCGCACGACCGGCAGCTGTGAGATCCCGTAGCGCTGCATGACGTCGATGGCAGCGCCCACCTTCTCGTGGGAGCCGATGGTCACGAGGTCGGGCACCTCGTGGCCGGCGCGCCGGAAGCGCAGGACCTCCTCGACCGCCGGCGGAGGCGTCGTCCGCTCGAGGAAGCCGTACTGGATCATCCAGTTGTCGTCGTAGAACTTCGAGAGGTACGAGCGTCCCGAGTCCGGGAACATCATGAGGATGCGGGCCTCGGGCCCGAGCCTCTTCGCGACCTGAATGCCGGCCCACGCCGTGGATCCGGTGGAGCCACCGACGAGAAGCCCCTCCTCGCGCGCGAGGCGGCGCGCGGTGAGGAAGGAATCGCGGTCGGACACCCGCACCCACTCGTCGACGACCTCCGGATCGAGCGTGTCCGGCCAGCACTCCTTGCCGATTCCCTCCACGAGGTAGGGCCCTTCGGGATGCTCCTCGTCCGCGGTGAAGACCGAGCCCTCGGGGTCGACGGCGACGATCCGCACCTCGGGCTTGCGCTCCTTGAAGAAGCGCCCGACGCCGGTGATCGTTCCGCCGGTTCCGACGGAGATGACGATGCCATCCACCTCGCCCTCGGTCTGCTCCCAGAGCTCCGGGCCGGTCGTCTCGTAGTGCGCCTCGGGGTTCGCTGGATTCGAGTACTGGTCGGGCTTGAAGCCGCCGGGAATCTCCTCCGCGAGCCGGTCGGAGACGGAGTAGTAGCTCTCGGGCGAATGGGGGTCGACGGCCGTCGGCGTGATCACGACCTCCGCACCGTACGCGCGCAGCATCGAGATCTTCTCCTGACTCATCTTGTCCGGCATGACGAAGATGCAGCGGTAGCCGCGAAGCGCGGCCGCCATCGCAAGGCCGGCGCCGGTATTGCCCGAGGTGGGCTCGACGATCGTTCCGCCCGGTTTCAGCCGGCCGTCTTGCTCGGCCGCCTCGATCATCGCGAGGCCGATGCGATCCTTCACCGAGCCGCCCGGGTTCAGATACTCGAGCTTGGCGAGGAGCTGCCCCGGAACCTCGCGGCTCAGTCGCTCGAGCCGGACGATGGGCGTGTGCCCCACGAGCTCGAGGACGGTTGGATACTCGCGAGGAGCCATGGCCGCGCTCAAGACTACTTCTCAGCGGAGCGACCAGAACTCGCCGGTGAGGCCGACGGCCTCGAGGATGGCCTGCGACTGCTCGACGGCTCGCGGACGCCAACCGGCAGCGAGCCGCGACGACCACCACGCTCGGGCGAGCTCGTTCATCTTCGGTGCGGCCAGCGTCGCGCCCGGCTCCCACCGGTTCGACTCGAGCCATCGCTCCAGGTGCTCCTCCGACCGGAGGTAGACCATGGTGCTTCAGGTGAAGCCGATGTCGTCCCACCAGCGACCCGCCGGAACGAGGACGTGGCAAAGGAGGTCCGCACCCTCCACGAGCTCACCGTCGCGGACGCCGAGCCGGAGCGGCTCCCCGCAGCACACGCACTCGGTAGCGATCTCGCCGTCCGCGTGGAGGGCCGCGGGAATGCCGAGCGCATCCCAGCAGCAGGTCCCGGTCCAGATCTTCCCGCCGGCCTCGACACGGTGCGGCGTCGGCGCGAAACAGAAGGGGTTCGCCATTCGGATCTCGGTCGAGCCGGCGAAGAGGACGAACGCGTGAGCGACGTGGAGGCGCCGGTAGGCGTCCGCAATCTCGGGCTCGGGCAGCCCGAATGCCTCGGCCGCGTCCGATGTCGTCGGTGGGCGGCCGTTCGCGACGACGGAGAAGTAGACGTGACGCCGAACGTCGAGGTCGAACTCGTCCATCGTCCGATGGTGTCACGATCCGTAGCCGACCGCACGCTGCATCCGGAGCCCTACCGATGGAGGCCAGCCACATACACGGCAACGTCAGGCCATGAAGATTCCCGCACACAAGCCGCTCTGCACGATCGAGCTCATCGCCGAAGGTCACGCCGATCGCTGCCCGGGCGACGAGTGCGCGTTCTGGGATCGGGGCTGCGTGCTCACGCGCGTCGAGTACGAGCTCTCGGGCCGCCCGGAGGTCGCCCAGCTGCTGCTCGACCTACGCCGCGAGCTGGAGGCCGGACGAGCGATCGAGATTGGCGAGGCTCGCTCCCGCTTTGCGCACCTCCTCAACGAGGACGAAGCGGTCGGCTGATCCGCCGCGCTGCGCTCGAGCCGGAAGAGCACTCCTGGGACGCGGCACGCGCGGCTCAGTGCCTGAAGTGCCTGCGGTTGGTGAAGACCATCGCGGCGCCCGCAGCCGAGACCGCCTCGATCACCTCGGCATCGCGCTTCGATCCGCCCGGCTGGACGAGCGCTACGACGCCGGCGTCGAGCGCGAGCTCGGGGCCGTCCGCGAACGGGAAGAAGGCGTCGGAGGCTAGGACAGCCCCAGCGAGCGCATGACCCGGTGCTCGCGCCTTCTCGAGCGCGATCCGAACGGCGTCCACTCGGCTCATCTGCCCGGCTCCGATGCCGATCGTCTGCCCACCGCGCGCGAGCACGATCGCGTTCGAGGTGACGTGCTTCACCACCCGCCAGGCGAAGAGCAGGTCGTCCCACTGCTCCTCGGAGACGGCCCCGCAGACGACCTTCATGCCGTCGCGCCTCGCGATCTCCCTATCGCTCTCCTGGACGAGGAGTCCGCCGTGGACACGCCGGTAGTCGAGCTGCGCCTCGGTGGGCGCCCGGCGCTCGGTGACGGTCAGGATCCGCAGCGACTTCTTCCGGGCGAGCGCCTCGAGCGCCTGCGGCTCGTAGCCGGGCGCGAACAGCACCTCGACGAACTGCTCGGCGAGGTCCTCGCCGAGCAGCGCGCCGACGGCTCGATTGAGCACGACGACGCCACCGTAGGCTGACACGGGATCAGCGGCGAGCGCACGCGTGTACGCCTCCTGAGCCGTCTCCCCCACGGCCACGCCGCACGGGTTCGCGTGCTTGACGATGACGCACGCGGGATCGTCGAACTCGCGAGCCAGGGCACCCGCGGCCGAGAGGTCGTTCAGGTTGTTGAACGACAGCGGCATTCCGCGCAGCTGCTCGACCCGCGAGAGGAGGTGCGTTCGGCGGCCGCGCTCCGCGTAGTACGCCGCGCGCTGGTGCGGGTTCTCACCGTATGCGAGATCGAGCACCTTGTCGAAGGCGAGCGGGAGCGTCTCCGGGAACTCGCTCGACTGCTGGAACCAGCCCGCGATCGCCGCATCGTATGCAGCCGTCGTCGCGAACGCGACCCCGGCCAGCCGCCAGCGCGTGTCGAGCGTCGTCTCGCCCCCGAGCGCGCGAAGCTCGAGGAGCACGGCGTCGTAGTCCTCCGGTCTCGAGACAGGTGTCACGAACGAGTAGTTCTTGGCCGCGGCGCGGAGCATCGCCGGCCCTCCCACGTCGATCATCTCGATGATCTCTGCATCCTGGACGTCGAGCCCGCCGACGACCTTCTCGAACGGGTAGAGGTTGACGCAGACGAGGTCGAACGGCTCGATCGCATGCTCGGCGAGCTGGGCGAGGTCGTCGTCGAACCCGCGACGGGCGAGGATTGCCGCGTGGACGCGCGGGTGGAGGGTCTTCACGCGACCCTCCAGGAGTTCCGGGAACTCCGTGAGCTCCTCCACCGGAGTCACCGGGACTCCATCCGCCTGCAGCGCGAGTGCGGTGCCGCCGCTCGCGACCAGCTCGAAGCCCAGTTCGTCGAGCCCGCGCGCGAACGGCACGATCCCGGTCTTGTCGTAGACGGAGATCAGCGCGCGCACAGCTCTTGCACCACCCGGGGCAGCAGCCGATGCTCCGCCTCGTGCACGCGACCGCGCAACGACTCGACCGTGTCTCCCGGCAGGACCGGCACGGGCTCGGACGCGATCACCGCACCGGTGTCGACGCCCTCGTCGACGTAGTGAACGGTCGCGGCGGCTGCGGGCGCGCCGGCGGCGAGCAGGTCTTCGAGCGGATGCGCGCCGGGAAAGTCGGGGAGCGGGGCGGGGTGGACGTTCACGACCCGGTCGGGAAAACGGGCGAGAAACGGGGGACTCAAGAGCTGCATGTAGCCCGCGCACACGACGAGCTCGACCCCGCGCTGCTCGAGCCAGTCGGCCATCGCCGCGTCGCGTGCCTCGCGATCGGCGTGGTCGTCGAGGAGGAAGACACCGGTGGCCACACCCGCGTCTGCCGCACGCTCGAGCGCCCGAGCATGGGCGTTGCTGGACGCCACCGCGACCACCGGAAGCTCCGCGTCGAGCAGCGCTTGCAGGTTCGTTCCCTCCCCGCTGACCAGTACCCCGATCCCGCGTTCCCGGCCGGCAACCCCGTGAACGCGTGAACTCACGTGCGGACGATGGTTCCGATGACCAGCCCGTCACCCGGATCCGTGACGACCGCGACGTAGCCGATCCCGAGGTTGAACACGCGCCGGAGCTCGTCCTCGGCGACGTGGCGCGCGAGCCAGCCGAAGACCGGTGGCCGTGGCCAGGCGAGCCAGTCGACGTCCGCCGCGAGCCCGTCCGGCAGGATGCGCGAGAGGTTGCCGAGGATCCCTCCGCCCGTGACGTGCGCGAGGCCGCGCACCTCGGCCGTCTTGCGAAGTCGCCGCACCTCGTGCAGGTACAGGCGCGTCGGGGCGAGCAGGTCCTCCCCCGTGTAATCCTCGTCCTCGAGGACTCGGCGCACGAGCGTGAACCCGTTCGCGTGGACTCCCGCCGCCGGAAGGCCGACGACGGCGTCACCGACCTCGATCCGCGATCCGTCGATCAGCCGATCCCGCTCGACGAGCCCGACGCACGTGCCGGCGAAGTCGAGCTCGTCCTCCCGGTAGATTCCCGGCAGCTCGGCGGTCTCACCGCCGATCAGCGCGCAGTCCGCCTCGCGGCAAACCTCGGCGGCTCCCTCGACGAGCTCGACCACCGACTCGAGGTCGACGTGGTTCGCGGCGACGTAGTCGAGGAAGAACAGCGGCTCGGCGCCGCAGGTCGCGACGTCGTTGATGCAGTGGGCGGCGAGGTCGGCACCGCACGCTCGGAGACGCCCACGCTCACGCGCGAGGATCAGCTTGGTTCCGACCGAGTCCGTCGACGCCGCGAGGAAGCGCTCTCCGTCGAGCGGGTGGAGCCCGGCGAACGCGCCGAAGGCGGTCGCTCCTGTGGACTCGGCGACGGCTCGCAGCCGCTCCACGACGGCCTCGGCCGTCGCGAGGGAGACGCCCGAGTCGGCGTACGCGGAGCCCTCACCGGTCACGAAGCGAGTCTACGCGGGCTCGAAGAGGCGGAGCTCTCATGCAATCGTGACTCCGAGCGACAAGGTTCGAGATCCGCTCTACAGTGACCGCGTGTCGGGCGCTCTCGTCTCGGTCTCGGTGCTGACGAGCTGGACCCTCGACCCGCTCCAACTCCTCCCGATCGCGCTCATCGCAGGCGCGTACGCGACCCGAGCGCGCACGCTCGCGCGCCGTGGCCAGCCGGTGCCGTGGTGGCGCGTTCTGCTCTTCATCGCGGGGCTCGTGCTGCTCGTCGTTGCGGTCGCGTCGCCGGTTGCCGCCGTCGGCGAGTCGGAGCTCTTCTCGTTCCACATGACGCAGCACCTGCTGCTCGGAGACCTGGCCCCGCTCTGCCTCCTCGCAGGCCTCACGGGCCCACTGCTTCGCCCGATCCTGGCGCTGCCCGGAGTCATGCGCCTGCGGATCCTGGCGAACCCACTCGTCGCGTTCCCCATCTGGGCGGCGAACCTCGTCGTCTGGCACGTACCGACGTTCTACGAGGCGGCCGTGGGCAGCTCGGCCGTCCATGCGCTCGAGCACGTGGCGTTCTTCTCGGCCGGGATCGTGCTCTGGCTGCCGGTGCTCGAGACGCTCCCCGCTCCCGAGTGGTTCGGAACCGGCGCGAAGCTCGGATACATCGTCGGCGTACGCCTCGTCGCGACCGCGATGGGAAACGTCTTCGTATGGGGTGGCTCGCCGTTCTACGGCGTCTACGAGACGGGCGATGACTTCCTCGGGCTCTCGCCGGAAGCCGATCAGAGCCTCGCGGGATCGCTGATGATGCTGGAGGGCTCGCTCGTTACGATCGTCGCGATCGCCTGGCTCTTCCTGCGGATGGCTCAGGAGGGCGAGATCCGGCAGGAGCTGATCGAGCGTGGCCACGACCCGCACGTGGTACGCCGCGCGGTGCGGTACCGACGCTGGCAGGAACTCGCGTGATCGGCTCGGCCCGGGGGCTACTCGCGCCATCGTCTCGCTCCCGCCTCGCCGTGGGTGACGCCAGGAGCGTGCGGCGGCGTACGCAAGGCATGACGAGACGCGCGCTGGCGCTCGCTGCCGCGACGAGCGTTGCCCTGGTCGGCGCCGCGACGGCCCAGGCGTCGTGCATCTTCCAGACCCCGGCAGAGCAGCGTGCGCGGGCGGACGTCGTCTTCGACGGAGTCGCGCTCGATCGACCCAACGCGACGGGCGTTCAGCGTTTCAAAGTCACGCGCTACCTCGAGAACCGGGGCCCGACCGTCGTGCGCGTGCAGACCGGGCACAAGGTCCGCACGGGCGGATCGGGGAGCACGACGTCGGTGAGCATCGTCGTCAGGAAGGGCGAGCGGTGGCGCATCTTCGCGCAGGGCTCGCCGCGGAAAATCCTGCGGACGAACGTCTGCGACGGCTCGCGCCGGCGCTAGCAGTTGCGACGGCTGCGCGAGCGCCGGCCACGTGAAGGTGCTCGGCCAAAGCCGCCACCACGGTGAGGAAGGTCACGCCGTGGCGGTCTCGAAGCGGAGCTTCTCGGCCTTCGGCGGAACACGCGTCGGGTAATCGCGCGTGAAGCAGGCGCGGCAGACCGAGTCCTCCGGCAGTTGCGTCGCCGCCTGCATCCCCTCGACCGAGAGGTAGTGGAGCGACGTCGCGCCGATCAACGTGCGCATCTCCTCGACCGAGCGGTGCGCCGCAGCGAGCTCGTCCTCGTCGGCCATGTCGATCCCGTAGAAGCACGTCGAGACGACGGGCGGCGAGGAGATGCGCACGTGTACCTCGGCCGCTCCCGCGTCCACGAGCATCGCGACGAGCTGGTGCATCGTGTTCCCGCGGACGATCGAGTCGTCCACCGCGACGATCCGCTTGCCCTCGACCTCGTCGAGCGGGTTGAACTTGAGTCTGATCCCCTGCTCGCGCATCGCCTGGTCGGGCTGGATGAACGTGCGCGCGACGTAGCGGTTCTTGATGAGCGCCTCGTTGAACGGGATGCCCGAGGCTTTCGAGAACCCGATCGCCGCCGGTGTCCCCGAGTCCGGTATCCCGATGACGAGATCCGCGTCCACAGGTGCCTCGTGCGCGAGGGTCTCCCCCATCCGGACGCGCGCGCCGTGAACCTCGACCCCGGCGAGCCGCGAGTCCGGCCTGGCGAAGTAGACGTGCTCGAAGATGCAGAGCGCACTCCGGCCGGCGGGGACGCCTTGAGTACGGTGCAGCCCCTCGGCGTCGACCCAGACGATCTCGCCCGGGCGCACGTCCCGAACGACCTCGGCCCCGATGAGGTCGAGCGCGCACGTCTCGGACGCGACCACCCAGTCCTCTCCGATCTGGCCCAGGGCGAGCGGGCGAAATCCGAGCGGGTCACGAAACGCGACGAGCGTACCGTCGACGAGCGCGGTCACCGTGTACGCGCCCTCCAGCCTGCGCATCGCGTTCGCGACCGCCTCCACGAGCGGAGCCGGGTCGCGGGCGATGAGCGCGGCGATGACCTCGGAGTCGGAGCCCGAGGTGAGCCGGATGCCCTCGGCGATCAGCTCGGCCCGAAGCTCCTCGACGTTGACGAGGTTCCCGTTGTGACCGAGCGCGACCGTCCGCACACGGCCGTGATGGATGAGGGGCTGCGCGTTCGCCCAGCGGTTCGCTCCCGTCGTGGAGTAGCGCGTGTGGCCGATCGCGACCTCGCCGGGGAGCGCTTGCAGCTGCTGCTCGTTGAAGACGTGCGCGACGAGCCCCATCTCTCGGACGACTGTCAGCCGTCCGCCGTCGGAGACGGCGATGCCCGCGGACTCCTGGCCGCGATGCTGAAGCGCGAACAGGCCGAAGTACGCAAGGCGTGAGACGTCGCGCTCCTCCGAGCGTATGCCGAAGACTCCGCACATCAGGGGCTCTCCCAGGCGCGTCGCAGGTGCGGGAGCTCCACTCCCAGCAGGGTAGCGCCCCCGGCCACCCCCACCGCACGAAGAGGCACTTCCAGCTCGAGCCCGAGTGCCCGCACTGAGTCCGCTGCCTCGGGTGAGCAGGAGATCACGGCCCGGCCGCCCACCTCGCCGAAGAGCTCGAGCGAATCGTCCTCGAGCTCGACTCGGGCACCCAGGCCCGAATAGATCGCGGCCTCGGCGAGGCAGACCGCGAGCCCGCCCTCCGACACGTCGTGGACGAGCGTGGAGAGGGGAGCAGCACGCCAGAGGAACGAGACGAGCCGTCCCTCGGCCTCGAAGTCGAGCGACGAGGGGACTCCTCCGACCTCGCCGTACAGCGCCTGGTACTCGGAACCGGCGAGCGACACCGGCGACGCCTCGACCACGAACACGACGTCGCTTTCCCGCCATCCTCGCGGAACCAGCCTGACGTCCTCGACGAGACCAACGGCGCCGACGACCGGGGTCGGACGGATCGCGCGGCCGTTCGTCTCGTTGTAGAGCGACACGTTTCCCGAGACGACCGGACAGCCGAGGGCCTCGCACGCGGCGGCGATCCCGTCGATGGCCGCGGAGAGCTCCCAGCCGATCTCCGCCTTCTCGGGATTGCCGAAGTTGAGACAGTCGGTGAAGCCGAGTGGCTCGCCGCCGATGCAGGCGACGTTACGAGCCGCCTCGAACACCGCGAGCGCCCCGCCGGTGAACGGGTCGAGTGACGCGATCCGCCCCTGGCCGTCCAGCGTGAGCGCGAGCCCTCGCAGCGACGGCCGCAGCCGCACCAGCGCCGCATCGAGCCCGGGCCGCCGGACCGTCCTGGAGCCCACGAGTTGGTCGTAGCGGCGATAGACGAACTCGCGGCTTCGCAGCGCCGGTGACGCGAGCAGCTCGAGGAGGGCGTCCTCGGTCGACGGCCCGGCGGCGATCTCGGAGGCCGGCGCGCGAAGACGGGGCTCGCGAGGGACCAGGTACCGCGGGCATTCCTCGGTGAGCAACCGCGCGGGAATCGCTCCGACCTCCTCCCCGTGCCAGAAAGCCCGCAGCTCACCCGTGTCGGTGACCTGGCCGACGGCCGCATGCTCCAGCTCCCAGCGATCCAGCACGGCCTCGACCGCCTCGAGCATCTGCGGACGAACGACAGCGACCATCCGCTCCTGGCTCTCCGAGATCATGACCTCCCATGGCTCCATCCCCTGCTCGCGGAGCGGCACGCGATCGAGGTGCACGTCGATGCCGAGATCGACCGCCATCTCGGAGAGGGAGGACGCGATTCCCGCGGCGCCGCAGTCCTGGAGCGACTCGACGAGACCCGACCGCACGAGGTCCATCGAAGCCTCGATGAGCTTTTTTCCCATGAAGGGGTCGCCGATCTGGACCGACGGGCGCTTCTCGGTCGCGCCCTCGCCGAGCTCCTGACTCGCGAGCACCGAGGCGCCGCCGATGCCGTCGCGGCCGGTCGTCGCACCGTAGAGGACGACCGAGTGACCGGGCACGGTGGCCCTGGCTCGCAGCAGGCGCTCGGTCGGGAGGAGCCCGACGCACATCGCGTTCACGAGGCAGTTGTCGCGGTAGGTCTCGTCGAACACCGTCTCGCCGCCGACCGTCGCCACGCCGACGCAGTTTCCGTAGTGGCCGATGCCCCCTACCGCTTGCGAGAAGTGCCAATCGGGCTCGGCGAAGCGGAGGCCGTCGAGGAGCGCGATCGGCCGGGCGCCCATCGCCACGATGTCGCGCAGAATCCCTCCGACTCCCGTCGCCGCGCCCTGGAAGGGCTCGACCGCTGAGGGATGGTTGTGGCTCTCGACCTTGAACGCGACCGCGAGACCGTCTCCGAGATCGAGCACGCCCGCGTTCTCCCCAGGCCCCTGGAGCACGCGCTCGCCCGAGGTCGGCAGGCGCGTCAGCAGCGGCGCGGAGTGCTTGTAGCCACAGTGCTCGGACCAGAGGAGCGAGAAGACAGCGAGCTCGAAGTCGTTCGGATCGCGTTCCAGGAGAGCGCAGATGCGCGCGTGCTCCCCGTCCGTCAGGCCGAGTGCGCGATGGAGCGCCGGTTCCGCCACGCTGCCCAGGAGGTCAGCTTATCCGTGGCGTCCGACCTCCTGGTCGGATGCACGGGCACGGGTAGCCTCAACGACGTGCGCTCCTACTGGCCCCACCTGCTCGTCCTGTCCGGGATGTGGGGTGCCTCGTACCTTTACATCAAGGTCGCGGTCGAGGATCTACCACCCGCGGCGATGACCGAGTTCCGGCTCCTCGGAGCGGCGATCCTACTGACCGCGTATCTGGCTGGTCGTGTCAGCTGGAGCGGGGCGGTCGACGAGCTCCGCCAGGCCTGGAAGCCTTGTCTCGTCCTCGGGACGATCAACGCGGCGCTCCCGATGACACTCGTCGCCTGGGGGGAGACGCACATCGACTCGAGCATCGCGGCGATCGCCCAGGCCTCGGTTCCGATCTTCGTCGTCCTCCTGAGCCTCCGCTTCCTCCCGCACGAACCTCTGGCTGCCGCACGGATCGCCGGTCTCGCGATCGGGCTCGTCGGCGTCGGGCTCATCTCCGGAATACACCCGGAGGGGAGCGGCTGGGCGATCGCGGGAGCGCTTGCGGTCGTCCTCTCCTCGCTCTCGTACGCCGGCGGCAGCGTCTACGGGCAGCTCCAGGTGCGCGGGACACTGGGCCCCGTGCTCGCGGCGGGATCGATGATCGCGGGATCCCTCGTGTTGCTTCCGCTCGCGATTGCGGACCCACCGGTCCAGGCCCCGGGGGCGACTGCTGCGGCAGGGCTCTTGGCCCTGATCATCTTTCCGACCGTTCTCGGCCAACTCCTGCTCTTCCGGATGCTCCGGCTCTTCGGAAGCCGGCGCGTGTCGCTGGTGACCTACCTCATGCCCGGCTTCGCAATCGTCTACGGCGCCGTACTGCTCGACGAGCCGATCACCGCGGCGGCCCTGGGCGGACTTGCGCTCATTCTGACCGGGGTGGCGCTTGCATCGGGGCAGCGCATTCTCGGCATACGGGCGCAGGAGGAGCCTGCATGAGGGTTTCCATACGGCGCGCGCGCCCGGACGACGCAGCCTTTCTGGCCGGACTCGTCACGCACGAGGACGTCGAGCCGTTCCTCGCCGCGATCGGAGCGAAGCGGCCTGACGAGATCCTCTCGGAGATCGCCCGCTCGGACGACGATCCCGACGCATTCGGCGTCTTCGTCATCGAGGTCGACGGCGAGCGCGCGGGGACGATGAAGTTCGAGCGGACGAACAAGCGCAGTCGCATCGCGAACCTCGGCGGACTCGCCGTTCATCCCGACTTCCGCGGCGGCAAGACGGCGGACACCGCGGCCCGGCTGCTCCAGCGCCACCTCATCGGCGACCTCGGCTTCCATCGCCTCCAGCTCGAGATCTACGGCTTCAACGAGCGCGCGATGCGACACGCCGAGCGTGCCGGCTTCACGTGCGAAGGCGTCCGCCGCAAGGCGTACTGGCGCTCGGACGAGTGGGTCGACGGAGTTCTCTACGGGTTGGTCGCCGAGGACCTCGACGTCGACTCGTGACTTCCGTTCGTGGTCGTCTGGGCCACGGCCAGGAGCAGCGCCTCCCGCACCCACGCCGCGTCCGGCCACCCCGCGAGCCCGCGATCCGTGCGATAGACACGATCGGCAAGCGTGAACTCCGTCCTCCCGTTGAGCCGCTGGTCGACGTCGCGTCCCTCGACGCGCACGGTGGGCGAGCCGAGGAGCCGTCGCTCGTAGGCCTGCTCCTCCGAGGTCACGTCGACGACCTCGATCCGTGCGTGCACACCAGTCTCCGCCACCGCTCTCTCGACCACCGCGATGGCCATTCCCCGGCTCGGACAGTCCTCCCGCGCGAGAATCTCGATCCACACCGGTTCGTCGGACTCGATACTCAAACCAGCCCCCCTCCCCAGGTGAGCATCACCACTACTGCTGACGCTACGGTCGCCCGCGGCGCATGCAATCCCTCGATTGAGTGATTGCCCTCGGGAGCTCCTAGCGGGCCGCGCTGCACGCGGCGGCCGTCCACGCCTGTAGTGCACGAGCGCGCCGGTAGTAGCGGTGCAGTCCGGTCTCCAGCGCGAAGCCGATCGCGCCGTGAACCTGGTGCGCGGCGGCGGTGACGTCGCAGCTCGCCGATCCGGCCCAGAGGAGCTCCGGGACGGGCAGGCTCCGCTCGTCGGCCACGGCCGCCCATGCGAGGAGCGTCAGCGAGTCGACCGCAAGTGCAGCGTCGGCCAGGAGTGCTCTGACCGCCGGCAGAGCCCCGATCGGCGCCCCGAACTGCTCGCGTGTCCGCGCGTGCTCGACCGCGAGCTCGAGCGCCCTCCCGGCGAGACCGGCGAGATACGCGAGCGTCGCGGCGCTCCAGGCGTGCCAGCAGGCCGCGGCGGCGACCGGCTCGAGCTCGCCGCCGCGCGAAACTTCGAGACGAACCGTGCCGCTGCCGTCGATCGTCGCTTCCGGGAACGGGTCCGAGCTCGGCTGACCGAGACCGAGACCCACGCCACGGAGCGGAATGGCCAGCAGAGGCGAGCGCGCGCCGTGGCGCGCCCTCCCGTCCACCGCGAGTGGACCGCCGAGCGTCGCTTCGTCGATCAGACACACGGGGGCCACGGCCCTGCCGAGCTCGAGCCCGCCGACGACGACCGGGCCGAGGAGCTCGGCGCTCGCCCACAACTCCGCCCAGCCCGCGGCAGCGACCCGAGCGGCGAGCTCGTCGTCGCGATCGTCCTGCCACGCTCCGAGCTCGGGCTCGCGCGGCGGCTCCCATTCGCCGATCGCCCCTCGCACCGATTCGCCGAACAGCCGGAGCTCGTCAGAGACGTCGAACCTCATCTGCGCTCCAGACCCCCGAGCACCGCCTCGGTGTCGGCTCCGAGCGCTGGAGCCGGCGCAGGGCCGGGAGTCGAGCCTCCGAACCGAACGAACGGGGCGAGCATACGAACGTCTCCGAGATCGGGCTGGTCGACCTGGCCGACGAGGCCCGCGGCGATCACCTGCGGATCGGCGTGGACTCCCTCCCGCGTCTGGACGAGCCCGCACGGAACGCCCGCTGCCTCGAGCCGGGCGAGCCACTCCTCGGTCGGTGATCCGGCGATCTCGCGCTCGATCTCGGCGGTGACGGTCTCCTTGGCCGTCAGCAGAGTCTGGTCGTCCGGAACGAGGTCGGGCGCGTCGATCGTCGGATCCTCGAGGCCGAAGAGGTCGAGAAACGCCGAGCGCTGGGCGAGATTGAGACAGGCGACCGCAAGGAAGCCGTCGGCGGTCTCGAAGCAACGGTAGTACGGGTTCATCGCCACGCCACCGGCGATCTCGGCGGCGCGGGATTCGAGCTGCGCGCGGCTCGTGCCCCGCCCTGCGCCTCGCTCGATTTCGCCGGGCAGCCAGACGAGGTCCTGGAGCTGGACGGCCAGCGCCGCGGCCAAGAGAGAGACCTCGACGAGCTCGCCGATGCGCGACTCTCGAGCCCGCACGAGTGCGGCCAAGACCCCGGTCGCGAGCAGAAAGCCGGCCGTGAGGTCGGCCATGGGGATGCCTCCCGCCCGTACGGGGACCCGGTCGCCGGGCGATGCGTGCGCAGTCAGCAGGCCGGCGCGCGCCTGCGCGACCAGGTCGTACGCCGGGGCGCCCGCGAGCGGTCCGGTCCTTCCGAACGAGCTGACGATCCCGAGAACGGCTGCCGGGTGCGCGGCGTGCACGGCATCCCAGTCGAGCCCGAAGCGCTGCGCACGATCGAGTGGAAAGTTGTGCAGGAGCACGTCGGCCGACTCGAGCAGGCGCCGGCTCGTGCTTCGGCCCCGATCCGTCTTCAGGTCGAGAACGACCGAGCGCTTCCCGCGGTTGAGCGGAAGGAAGTAGCGCCCGACACCCGGAGCGACCGGCATGACCTGGCGGTACGCGTCTCCGCGGGGAGGCTCGACCTTGACGACCTCGGCCCCGAGATCGGCGAGAAGCACTCCGCACAGGGGACCCGCGACGTACTGTGCGTACTCGACGACGCGGATGCCTTCGAGCGGCGCAGTCACGGGAGGCCGAGCCCGCGCCGCGCGATGACGAGCTGCATGATCTCCGCCGAGCCGCCGGAGATCGTCGAGCCGACCGACGCCCGGTACAGCCCGCCGATCCTCCCCTCGAGGGGTCCCGTGAGGCCGCCGTCCGAGAGCCCGTCGAGGCCAAGGAGATCGACCGCTTCGCGCGCCAACCTCTGCGCCAGGCGGGCGCCGGCCAGCTTCGCCATGGCGGACGCGGCGCTCGCGCTCTCCCCCCGGTCCAGGAGAGCTGCCGCTCGAAGCGAGAGGAGGCGCGCGGCGCCGAGCTCTCCGCGGAGTCGCCCGATCCGCTGCCACGCCTGCTCCAGCCGATCCGTCTCCGCGAGCCGACGCTCGAGGCCGTCCAGGAGCCAGGCGAGACCGCCGAGCTTCTCGGCGGTGATCCGCTCGAAGTCGAGCGTGTGCATGAGCACGTCCCAACCTCCGTGGAGCTCGCCGACGAGGTTGCCCGCGGGGATCTCGACTCCGTCGAGGAAGACCTCGCACAGGTAACCGCCGCCGAGCACCGGAAAGCGCCGCACCTCGATCCCGGGCGTGTCGATCGGAGCCACGAGCACGGAGATCCCTCGATGTCTCGGCTCGGCGGTCACCGTGCGCACGGCGAGGTAGATCCAGTCGGCAATCCACGCGCTCGACGTCCAGATCTTGTGCCCGTCGACGACGAAGTGATCGCCGTCGCGTCTCGCCCGCGTGGTGAGCGACGCGAGATCGCTCCCGGCCCCCGGCTCCGAGAAGCCCTGGCAGAATGTCAGCTCCCCGCGCGCGATCGGTGGGAGGAGCCGCTCCTTCAGCTCCTGCGAGCCGAAGCGCTCGAGAGCGCACCCGATCGTCTTGTACGACAGGAGGTAGAGCGAAAGCGGAAGCCAGTGGTAGCCGAGCACCTCCTCGACGAGCGCCGTGTCGACGTGCGAGAGCCCGCGTCCGCCGAGCTCCTCGGGCCACGTCATTCCGATCCAGCCCGCGCGACCGAGCTCGAGCGTGACCTCGCGCGAGTCGCCGTCCGAGAGGATCCCCTGGCGACGCCACTCCGGATCCACCTCGAGCCGGGGACGCAGACCTTCGGCGAAGGTGGCCGCTTCTTCGCGGAGCACGATCTGCTCGTCGGTGAGGGCGAGATCCACGACCCGGCGATCGTAGAGCCAGTGGGCATACGCTGGGGGAACCTCCCGGTTCCCCCAGACTCCCTCTACGGACCGCTTCGCGGGCCAGACGCTTCGCGTCGTCCCCCAGACCCTTTCACGGACCGCTTCGCGGACAGGTCGCTCGCGGCCCGTAGGATCCTCGCCCGTGTACCACGAGCACGTGTGGATCCCCATGCAGGACGGAACGCGTCTGGCGGCGCGGCTCTTTCTCCCGGACGAGCTTCCGGCCTCCGTGATCCTCGAGGCGCTTCCGTATCGCATGGACGACCTCACCGCTTCGTACGCGAGCGAGTACGCGCGGCTATGCGAGGAAGGGGGATTCGCGGTCTGCCGGCTCGACCTCAGGGGCACGGGCTCCTCCGAGGGCATCGCGCTCGACGAGTACCACCCGCAGGAGCAATCCGACATCTGCGAGGCGATCGCCTGGCTCGCAGACCACGACTGGTCCACCGGAAAGGTCGGGATGTACGGCACGTCCTGGGGCGGTTTCAACTCGATCCAGGTCGCGATGGAACGCCCGCCCGCACTGCACGCGATCGCCCCGATCTACGCGTCGGACGACCGGTATACGGACGACAGCCACTACATGGGCGGCGTCCTCAAAGCGCTGGATCTCGTCGACTGGGAGCTGTACATGGCCGCGTACAACGTGCTCCCTCCCGTTCCGGCGGTGTACGGAGAGGGCTGGCGGGAGGAGTGGCTCCGTCGGATCGAGGGAACCGAGCCGTGGCTTCTGCGCTGGCTCGAGGAGCAGGTCGACGGCACGTACTGGCGGCACGGCTCCCTCCGTCCAGGCTACGACCGGATCACGTGCCCGACCATGATCGTCGCCGGCTGGGCCGACGGGTACACGAACATCGCGCTCCGTGCGTACGAGGCCATGAGCTGCCCACGCCGCGTGATAATCGGGCCGTGGAGCCACATGTCGACGGCGACGTCCATTCCCGGCCCGCACGTCGACCTCGTGCCCGAGCTCGTTCGGTGGTTCGCACGCTGGCTCCGCGACGAGCCGAACGGGATCGACGAGGAACCGCCGATCGCGATCTTCGCCCGTCGCTCGACGCGCCCCGCGCCTGAGCTCACCGAGATGCGCGGGGCCTGGCGCACGGAGCCCACGTGGCCGGCGGCGCGGCTGCGTCCGCACGTCCTGCGACCCGATGGGGCCGAGATGGACAGGATCGACGTCCGAGGAGACGTCGGAACGGCATCCTGGATCTCGTGCGCGGGCAAGCCGCCCTGGTCGCTTCCCGACGACCAGCGCGCGGACGACGAGCGCTCGCTCGTCTACGACTGGGACCCGCTCCGCGAGGATCTCGAGATCCTCGGTCATCCGACGGTCCGCGTGACGATCACGTCGCCGCATCCGGTCGCGTTCCTGTCGGTACGGCTTTGCGACGTGTTCCCGGACGGGACCTCGGCGCTCGTGAGCCGCGGTGTCCTGAACCTCGCACACCGCAACGGTCACGTCGACCCGGCGCCGCTCGAGGTCGGGACGCCGACCGCGGTCGAAGTGGAGCTCGAAGCGACGTCGTGGACTTTCGAGGCAGGACACCGCGTGCGCTTGGCGCTTGCGGGGTCGGACTGGCCCAACACGTGGCCGCCGCCCCGCGGTGGGACCCTGGAGATCGACCGGTCGGCGATCGAGCTCGAGCTCCCGGTGCTCGAGGGCGAGTCGCCGACACCACCTCCGACGTTCGCACCGCCCCCGGCGGCAACGCCCACGTCCGACGACGAGGAACAGCCGCTCGTCGTGCGCCGGATCGACCGCGACCGAGTGGGGCGACAGACGCGCGTCGTGACCCGCTACGGATCGTCGTACGGCGCACCTTTCGACGCGAAGGTGACGGAGCGCTACGACGGCGTCGTCGGCGTCGCAGCGAACAATCCGGGCCGAGCCTGGGTGCGCGCCGCATCCCGCTTTCGGATCGAATGGCCGGAGACCACGGTCGCGACCGAGGCCCATCTGGACATGCGGTCGAGGACGGACGCGTACCACGTCGTCATCCAGGTCGTGGCGGTCGAGGAAGGCGCGGAAGGGATAGGGCACGTCGAGCGCCGCTTCGAGCGGACGATCCCGCGGCGACTGCAGTAGAGAGCCGACGATCAGCCCGACACGGCGTAGCACGCGACTCGGTGCTGGTGCCCGACGGCCTGGAGGACGAGGTCGTCGGCAGCGCATCGCGACTCGATCCCGAGCCGCGCCGCCTCGCCCGATGCCACCACGGGGCACCGTGGATGGAAGCGACAGCCGACCGGGATCCGCGTCGGATCCGGCGCCTCTCCCTGGAGGATCTGCTGCTCCATCTCCTCAACCTCCGGGACGACCGAGAGGAGCGCACGCGTGTAGGGATGACGGGGGTGCGAGAGGAGCTCCTCGGCAGGACCCTCCTCGACGATCCGGCCGAGGTACATGACCGCGATGCGGTCCGCGATGTTCCACGCGAGACCGAGGTCGTGCGTGACCACGAGGATCGTGACCCCCGCATCGCGGACGAGCTCGAGCATGAGCTTGAGGATCTCGCCGCGAACCGAAGCGTCGAGGCTCGAGACCGGCTCATCGGCCACGAGCAGCGACGGGCCGAGCACCATCGCACCGGCGATCACGACCCTTTGCCGCTGGCCGCCCGACAGCTCGTACGGGTAGAGGCGGACGAAGCGCTCCGGAGGGCGCAGGCCCGCGCGTGCGAGCGCTTCGGACACGCGCATGGCCTCGTCACCCGGCAGCTTCTGGATCCGCAGGCCCTCGGCGACCGCTTCGTACACCGTCTGGCGAGGGTTCAGCGACCCCATCGGGTCCTGGAACACGATCTGGACCTTCCCGCGGTATTCGCGCAGGAAGCGACCGTCGTACCGCAGGGGCTCACCGTCGAAGACGACCTCCCCCTCGGCGGGGCGTTCGAGCCCGAGAACCGTCCGGGCCAGCGTCGTCTTGCCGCACCCGGACTCCCCCACGAGCGCGAGCACCTCGCCGCGCCGGACCTCGAGATCGACGCCGTCCACCGCCCGTGCCGTCTCTCCGTGGCGCGCCGGGAAGCGAACGTGGAGCCCGCGCGTCTCGAGGAGGACGTCGCTCATCGCACTGCCCGCTCGAGGACGTGGATGCACGCGGCTCGACGCCCGTCACCGGCGGGCCAAAGCTCGACGTCGAGCCCCGGGCACTCCGGTTGGACGACTGCGCAGCGGGGATGGAAGGGGCACCCCGAAGGGATGGCGCGCGGGTCCGGCGGATCGCCCGCGAGGCCTGAGGGGTTCATGCGGTGCGAGTGGTCTCCGATCAGCGGGAACGCGTACGCGAGGGCAGACGCGTACGGGTGCCTCGCGTCGGCGAACACCTCGTGTGCAAGGCCCTCCTCGACGATGCGCCCGGCGTACATCACGGCGGTCCTCTGGCAGACGTACGAGAGCGTCGAGAGGTCGTGCGTGATGAAGATCATCGAGAGCGCGAGCTCCTGCTGCAATCGCTCGAGGAGCTCGAGGACCTGCGCCTGCACCATGACGTCGAGCGCGGTCGTCGGCTCGTCGGCGATGAGGACGCGTGGGTTGCAGGCGAGGGCGAGGGCGATCAGGACGCGCTGGCGCTGACCGCCCGAGAGCTGGTGCGGGTAGTCGCCGCCACGTCGCGCGGGTAGCCCGACGAGCTCGAGGAGCTCGGAGACGCGCGCCTTCGCGGCGGGGGTCGTGTGGTGGATCTCGATGGCCTCCAGGATCTGATCGCCGACCCGCTGAACCGGGTTCAGGGCATGAAGGGCCCCCTGGAACACGATCGACATCTCGGTCCAGCGCACGGCACGTAGGCGACCGGGCTTCATCTGGAGAACGTCCTCCCCGTCGAGCAGCACTTCACCGGTCACTTCGGTTCCCGGAGGGAGCACCTTCAGCAGAGCGCCTGCGATCGTCGACTTCCCGCAGCCCGACTCGCCGGCGAGCCCAAGCGTCTCGCCGGGCGCGAGGTCGAACGAAACTCCGCGCACCGCCGGGACTCCTCCGGCTTCGGAGCGGTACGTGACGTGTAGGTCGCGAACCCTGAGCAGCGGGGCGGTCATCGGCGGCGATCTCGAAGGCGCGGGTCGAGGATCGTCTCGAGCGCGCGGCCCACGAGCGAGAACGAGAGGACGACGAGGACGACGCACACGCCGGGGGGCACGTAGTACCACCAGGCCTCCGCGCTGAGCGCGCCGGCAGCGAACGCGTCGTCGAGCATGCTCCCCCACGAGATCTGCTGTGGATCTCCGAGACCGAGGAACGCGAGCGTCGTCTCGGAGAGGATGGCGATGGGGACGGTCAAGGTCGTGTTCGCCAGCACGAGCGGCATGACGCCGGGCAGGATGTGGCGCGCCATGACGTGCGCTCCCGAGGCCCCGAGCGCGCGACTCCGCTCGACGTAGAGGCGCTGCTTCAGCGTGAGGACCTGAGAACGGATCACGAGCGCGGTGACGGACCACGACGTGATCCCGATCACGAAGATGATGTTGCGGAGCGAAGGTCCGAGGATCGCGGCGAGCACGATGGCGAGCGGAATGAACGGGATCACGAGGAACCACTCGGAGAGGCGGCCGAGCACGGCGTCCACCCACCCGCCGAAGAAACCGGCGCAGACGCCGACGAGGGTCCCGATCACCATCGCAATGGCCGTTGCGGCGAGCCCCACGAGCAGGCTGATTCGGGCGCCGAAGACGATCTGGTCCCACACCGGGCGACCGAGGTTGTCTGTCCCGATCGGCGGAAACTCGGAAGGAGCCGCGTATCTCGGGTTGTCCACGGCGTTGACGGCGCTCAACGCCTCTTCGTTGGCGATGAGCGGTGCGAAGATCGCAATCAGCGCGAACAGCGCGAGTACCAGGAGTCCGGCAATCCCGGTCCGAGTTCGGCGAAGATCCGTCCATGCGACGCGAAGGGCGCGCCCCCGGCGCGACCATGCAAGCCGACGCGGGCTGATCAGCGCCGGGACGCTCATCTGCGCACGCGCGGATCGAGCACGGGGTACACGAGCTCGGCGGCCAGATTGAAGAGGATCACGGAGGCGCTGAAGAAGAGGAAGAGGCCCTGGAGCATCGGAAGGTCGGGCCCCCGGATCGAGTCGTACGTCAGGAGACCGAGGCCCGGCCATGAGAACACGGTCTCGACCGCGATCGCTCCCGAGAGGACGAAGCCGAAGTTGATCGCGATCAGCGTCACCGAGGGCAGGAGGGCATTCCGTACGGCGTGCCGGTTCCGCACCTCGACGTCGCGCAGGCCCTTGGCCCGAGCGAGCACGAGGTAGTCCTCACGCATGGTGTCGAGCAGCGAAGAGCGCATGACGAGCGCGTACTCGCCGAAGTACGCGAGCGTCAACGTGAGCGCCGGTAGCGCCATGTGGTGAACTTGGTCGAGAAGGCCCGAGAACCCGCCTCCGGCGCCCGGATCCGAGATCCCGCCGGTGGGGAAGAGACCGAGGCCGACGGCGAGCCAGGTCAGAAGCAGCATTCCGAGCCAGAAGTCCGGCATCGACCACGTCACCATTGACCCGGAGGTCAGCGAGGTGTCCTTCCACGTCCCCCGGTGCCAGGCCGAGACGACGCCCGCGACGAGCCCCAGCGCCATCGCCAGGATGGCGGAGACCCCGACGAGCGCGATCGTCGCAGGGGCCGCCTCCCAGATCTCGCCGACGACCGGCTGGTTCGTCGTGTACGAGCGCCCGAAGTTGAGCTGGACCGTCTGCTCGAGGTAGCGGAAGAACTGCTCCCAGATCGATCCGTCGAGCCCGAACTCCTGGGTGAGCCTGTCGCGCTGGGCGTCCGTCAGGTTGCGTCCCCTGAACAGTGTCGCGACCGGATCGCCGGAGACGATCCGGAAGAGGAAGAAGTTGAACACGACGACGAACGCGAGCGTCGCCGCGGCGCCGAGTACTTTCCCGACGACGAAGCGGGCACTCATCGAACTGTCCGGACGAGCTCCGCTACTCGCGCTCCTCTCGGGTCCCGCGGCGGCGTACCACGACCACCACGAGGCCGATCACGGCCGCACCCGCGATCGCGAGGGCGACGATCGCAGCCGTCGAGAGTCCGCCGTCGGCCCCGCCGCCCGCGATCGGCACCAGGCTTGCGTACGAGGGAGAGGTGTTCGAGAAGATCACCGGCCCCGTCTCGGCCGGCTGCTTGACCCACCCCTCGAACCTGTCGGTCCGGTACGCCTGCAGGTCACCCCCGAACTGGAGCGGGAAGTAGACGGCGTCGAGGTAGAAGAGCTTGACCATCTCGTGCACGATCTCGAGCCGCCGCTCGGGATCGAGCTCGGTGTTCTGCTCCTTGTAGAGGCGGTCGTACTCCTCGCTGCACCAACTCGCGTCGTTGTAGTAGTCGGTCGGGTTCTCGGGGTCGGTGCTCACCTGGTCGCACGTGAAGTACGAGAGCAGCGGGTCCGGGTCGACGAAGGGCGTCCACCCCCACGTGAACAGGTCGTACTCGCCCTTGCCGATCACCTCGGTGAGCTGGCTGTCGTCGTACGCCTTCGTCTGTGTGTCGATGCCGATCTCCTCGAGCCAGCCCGACACGAACTCGTAGGTGGGCTCCGACACCTGCGACTCCGTGCGGAGCGCGTAGCGCAGGCTGATGTCCTCGCCCTCGTGTTCACGAATGCCGTTGCCGTCGGAGTCCGTGTAGCCGGCGGCGTCCAGCATCTGCTTCGACTTCTCCAAGTCGAACTCGAAGATCTCGTCGGGCGTCAGCTCCGGAATCCACTTGGGATCCGCGGACGGGCTGATCGTCGTACCGACCTGGCCGATCCCCGCATACACACGCTCCACGATGGTCTCGCGGTCGATCGCGTGCGCGATCGCCTTCCGGAACTCGATGTCGAGGAGAGCGGGGTGCGGCTTGCCGAAGCCGGCACCGGCGTTCAGGGCGAGCTCGTCGAAGCCGCCCTGTAGTCCCTCGACGGTGACGATCCCGTCCTCGTTCTGGAGTGCGAGGAACCCTTCCTCGGGCACGTCCTGGGCGATGTCGATCTCGCCGGCCCGCAGCGCCGCCACCATCGCGTCAGCGTTGTTGAACGTGCGGAAGACGACCTCGTCGACCTCCGGCCTGCCGCCCCAGTAGTTCGGGTTGGCAGCCATTCGCCAGAACTGGCCCGACTTGACCTCCACGAGCGTGAACGGCCCGGAACCGACGAAGTCGAGTCCCGGATACTTCGTGATCTCGTCGGCGCTGATGTCCTCGTACACGTGCTTGGGGACGATGTACACGTCCATCGTCGGAAGCTTCGGATCGGGGACCTTCGACACGAGCACGACGGTGCGCTCGTCGGGCGCGCTCGCCTCGAGGTTCAGCGTCGTCGCGGAGTGGTTGATCCACTCTTCGTCGCGCGAGCGGTTGACCGTGTACGCAACGTCCTCCGCCGTCAGCGGCGTCCCGTCGGACCACTGAAGGCCCTCGCGGAGGGTGTACGTCCACGTGAGCCCGTCGTCGGAGCCCTCCCACGACTCCGCGAGTCCGGGGATGGTCGCGAAGTCGTCGGCTGCCTTGTCCGTCAGGGTCGCGTAGTGGAGGTTCCAGAGCTCGTACGCCTCGATCGTGACTCCGACCGTGACGTTGGGACTGTCGAGCTTGCCCGGATTCCCGACGGTGAGCACGACCTTCTCGTCGTCCTGAGCGATTGCCCCGGCGGTCGTGCCAAGCGCGACGAGCGCAGCGAGAAGAATGGCGGGGAGGAAAAGCTTTGCGGGTTTCACGGACATCCCTCCAGTCGATGGATACGGGCGATTATGTCCCCCCGCCACAGCACGCACTAGTCAGATGACGTCGCGACGACCGAGAGGTTTGTACGCTCGCCCGTGTGAGTTCCCCGCCGCCACGTGGCCCGAGGCTACGCGAGCTCGGGCTTCGGATCGGCCGCTTCGAGGTGGGCGCGGCCAATGCAATCACCGACGTCGCCGGCGTAACGGTCGGCCACGTCACGGTCTGGCGCGACGAGGCGGATCCACCGGAGGGTCGCGGGATCGCCCGGACCGGCGTGACCGCCGTCCTGCCTGCACCGGTCGAGACGCTGCACGGCGCCCCCGTCCCAGCCGGGGTGGCGGTGCTGAACGGCGCAGGCGAGCTGACGGGATCGATGGTGATCGCGGAGTGGGGCCGCATCGAGACCCCCGTCTACCTCACGTCGACCCACGCCGTCGGGCGCGTGTACGACGGCGCGGTCTCGGTCGCGATCGAGGCCGATTCACGCGTCGGTGCGGAGAACTTCGTCATTCCGGTCGTCGGCGAGTGCGACGACAGCTGGCTCTCGGAGGGGCGTCTCGTCCAGGTCGAGGCCGCCGACGCCGGAGGCGCGGTCGCGGCCGCCACAGGAGGCGCCGTCGCAGAGGGCGCCGTCGGCGCGGGCACGGGGATGATGACGAAGGGCTTCAAGGCCGGGATCGGCACGTCGAGCCGCCGCGTGCCGAGCATCGACGGCGCTGTCGGCGTCCTCGTGCTCTCCAACTTCTATCCCCCGCCCGGCCTCGTCATGGACGGCGTCCCGGTGGGCGAGCTCCTCGGTGAGCCGTCCGAGACGCGACACACGAAGGCAGGAAGCTGCATCGCCGTCGTCGCCGTCGACGCACCGGTCTCACACCACCAGCTCGAGCGCATCGCGCGTCGTGCGGGGCTCGGCCTCGCCCGCTGCGGCTCCGTGGCACACCATGGCAGCGGTGAGATCTTCGTCGCCTTCGCACCTCCCGGTCGTCGCCCGCGCGGCGAGGCGCCTGGGGTCACAGTCCCCGACTACGACCTGAATGACGTCTTCGAGGCGGTGGTCGACGCAACCGAGGAGTCGGTGCTGAATGCGCTCTGGGCCGCCCCCGAGCTCGTCGGACGCCTTGGCCGAGTGGCCGCCGCGCTCCCCCACGACGACGTGCTCGAGATCCTCGCCGCCCACGATCGCCTCGCTCGCTAGGCTCGTGGTATGGCGAACTTCCTGCACACCATGGTTCGGATCACGAACCCCGAGCGGAGCCGCTCGTTCTACGAGGCGCTCGGGTTCACGTTCTCGCACGACATGGACATCGTCCGCAACGGCGAGCTCGAGGCGACGAACTACTTCTACTCGATGGGAGACCAGGACAACGTCCTCGAGCTGACCTACAACCACGACGGGCGTTCCTACGACATGGGCACGGCGTACGGCCACATCGCGATCGGTGTCGACGACCTCGACGGAGCTCTCGCCACGCTCGTCTCGGAGCATGGAATCGAGCCCGAGCGACCGCCGTACCAGGTGCGAGAGGGTGGATCCCGGATCTGTTTCGTCCGCGACCCGGACGGCTACCGCATCGAACTCATCGAGCACGCCGCATGACGAGCGACGTGCACGTTTCGGCGGCCGAGCTCGAGGCCGGCCTTTCCGAGATCGAGCGGGCGCCCGCCTCCGAGGGAACGGTCGAGCTGATCGTCCGCAGACCGGCGGAGGGCGAGCGGGAGGTCCTCGAGGAGGGGGAGCTCGATCTCGACGAGGGCCTGGTCGGCGATCGCTGGAGCTCGTACGCTCGGAAGGACGGCGAGGCTGCGGATCCGAGCACGCAGCTCACGCTCATGAACACCCGCGTCATCGCGCTCGTGGCGCCCGACCGGGAACGGTGGGCACTGGCGGGCGACCAGCTCTACGTCGACCTCGACCTGAGGCCGGAGAACCTCCCGCCCGGAACCCGGCTCGGACTCGGCTCCGCGGTCATCGAGGTGACCGACATGCCGCACACGGGATGCGCGAAGTTCACGGCGCGCTTCGGCTCGGACGCGATCCGCTTCGTGAACTCGCCAAAGGGCCGGGCGCTCCGCCTACGCGGGATGTACGCCCGCGTCGTCGAGCCCGGCCGCGTCCGGCGCGGCGACTCGATCCACAAGCTCTGAGCGCCCCGAGTCACCCTCGGGTCAGGCCGTCCAGCGAGGTGGCTGCCGCCTGAACGCTCGGTAGAGCGCGAGGTCGTACACGCTCTTCAGGACACCCGCGATCACGTACGGCGCACCGAGCGAGACCTGCATGATCGGGGCAGCGACGAGGGGGCCGAGCGGGCGGGTCACGTACCGCGCCGTGTTCGTGTACGCCGCAGCCGCGGTTCGCTCCTCCGGATCCACGACGCC
>DATIBA010000031.1:0-7258 GCA_035457765.1 Gaiellaceae bacterium | reverse complement strand
CGACCGTTCTCGTCGAAGAGCGCCGTCGAGCAGTCGCGCCGCTCCTTGATGTTCGCCGAGAACGCCGACCGGACGAGCACGGCGCCCATCTCCTCGGCGATCGCCCGGAGGGCCGAGCCGATCACCTGCAGCTCGACGGGGATCATCGAGAGCGCTTCAGGATCAGGGTTCCGTGCGAGTCCGTCGCGCCCGTCCAGTCCCGCGGGATCCATGCGGTCGCACCGTCGAGCTCGAGGACCCGTGGGCCGGAGACCTCCAGCCGTGGCCCCCTGACGTCGATGGATGGCGCCGTCCGTATCTCCGCGGTCCGGACGGCGACGAGCTCGAGTGAGCGCTCCCGGTCTGCATAGCCGTAGCGGTTCTCGTGAGCCTCGTGGAAGCGCTCCGCGAGCTGCGGCCCGAGCGGGACGGTGAGCTCGAACGACTGGCCCCGGTAGCGGACGTCGGCCTCGCCATCGTCGGGGAGCTCGCCCGCATCTTCGAGGAGGGTGACGTACGAGCGCACGAAGTCCCGCCGTTCGTCGGCGGCGGCGAGCCCTAGGGCCGACAGCACACCGGCCGCCGCGGGTACGAGTACGGTCGTCATCTCGAGCTCCTCGGCGAGCGCGCAGGCGTGAAGCGGTCCGGCGCCCCCGAAGGCGACGAGTGCGAAGTCGCGCGGATCGAGGCCTTGCTCGACCGAGACGAGACGGAGCGCCCGCACCATCTCTGCGTTCACCACCTCGATGACGGCCTCGGGATCGAGGTCGCCGAGAGCTCTCGAGGCGGAGTTCGCCTCCAGCTCGATTCCGCCTGGCAGGACGCGCGGAAGACGGCCGAGCAACAGGTTCGCGTCCGTCACAGTGGCGAGCTCGCCTCCGTGTCCATAGCAGGCGGGGCCCGGATCGGCGCCGGCGCTGTCGGGCCCGACCCGGACAGCGCCACCTTCGTCGAGCCGAATGATCGAGCCCCCACCGGCCCCGACCGTGTGCACCGCCAGCGTCGGCAACCGGACGGGGAGTCCGCCGACCTCCCGCTCGTGCTCCCGCCGCGCCTCACCTCCGACGATCGCGCACACGTCGGTCGACGTCCCACCCATGTCGAAGGAGAGAGCGTTCTCGAACCCCGCGAGCGCGGCGATGCGAGCGGCGCCGACCACGCCGGCCGCCGGGCCCGAGAGCAGCGCGAAGGCTGCGTGAGCCGTGGCCTCGGCGAGCGAAGTCACTCCCCCGGAGGAGCGCATCACGAGCGGCTCGGGCAGGCTTGCCGCCCGACACGCCTCCGAGAGCGCGCGGAGGTAGCGTCCGACCACCGGGTTGAGGTACGCGTCGAGGACCGTCGTGGAGGCGCGCTCGTACTCCCGCGGCTCCGGCGCGACCTCATGTGACGCTACGACGTGGACGGACGGATTGCGGCGCCGTAGCTCGTCGGCGACGGCCGCTTCGTGCCCCGAGTCGCGGAAGGAGAAGAGAAGGCACACGGCGACCGCGTCCGCGTCGAGCTCGGGGATCGACTCGAGGTCGAGCGCCTCGAGCTCACCCTGAGGGCCCATGCGGCCGCGGACGCCCACGCAACGCTCGAGCGGGACGAGGGGCGGTGGGTGTTGCGCGCACGGGCGGTAGAGGTGCGCCCGTGTCTGACGGCGGAGATGAAGGAGATGCTCGAATCCGGCCGTCGTGACGAAGGCCGTCCGTGCCCCGCGCCGTTGCAGGAGCGCATTCGTGGCGATCGTCGTCCCATGCGTGAAGCGGTCGGCACCATCGGCTCCCAGCGCCGCGGTGGCCGCGAGCACCGACTCCTCCTGACGGGCGGCCGTCGGGACCTTCACCGTCCGCACCTCGCCGTCGGCGACGAGGACGGCGTCGGTGAACGTCCCACCGACGTCGACTCCGAGCGCGCGCATGGAGCCATTCTCAATATTCGAGCCGAGTAGAGTGTCCGAGACGTGCACCGTCTCGTCTGTCTCGGGCTCAGCCATCGCACCGCTCCGGTCGAGTTGCGAGAGCGCCTCGGCGCTCTCGGGCCCGGCGCCGAGCGCTGTCCTGCCGTCGTCGAGCACGCTGCGCTCGAGACGTGTTACCGCGTCGAGCTGTACGCGACGCTGTCGTCCGGAGTCGACGACGCTCGCGACGAGCTCATCGAGGCGCTGTCCGCCCTCCATGACGTCGAGCGCGGGCTCCTGACGGATCACCTGTACGTCCATGCGGGAGACGACGCCGCACGTCACCTCTGCCGGGTTGCGGCGGGCCTGGACTCGCTCGTGCTCGGCGAGTCCGAGATTCTCGGCCAGGTGGGCGCGGCCTTCGAGGCCGGCCGGGCCGCACAGACCGTCGGCTCCGGGCTCTCGCTGCTCTTTCGCGCCGCGATCACGACGGGCCGCCGCGCACGATCCGAGACGGCGATCGGGGCCAACCCGGCTACGGCCAGCTCGATGGCCGTGGCTCTTGCCGAAGGAGTGCTCGGCGACCTGCGGGACAAGCGCGCGCTGGTCGTCGGTGCCGGCACGATCGGTCTGCAGACGCTCAAGGCGCTCGAGGGTCGCGGCGTCGCTCGGATCGGCGTGGTGAACCGCACACGCCTGCGCGCGGTCGAGGTGGCCGAACGCTTCGGCGCGACCGCACACGATCTGGACGAGCTCGACGACGTTCTCGCGTGGGCCGACATGGTCGTCACGGCCACGGCCTCCGAGACTCCCGTCGTCCGAACCGAGGCAGTACGTCGGGCCACGTCTCGACGCGACGGACGGCCGCTCGTCGTCGTCGATCTCGCGGTTCCTGCGGATGTCGAACGGAGCGCGGGCGACGTCTCCGGTATCCGCCTCTTCGACGTCGACGACCTGAGAGCAGGACTCGACGAGGCCATGTCCTCGCGTCTACGGGAGGTTCCGCAGGTGGAAGCCATCGTCGAGGAGGAGGTCGAGCGTTTCCGGCGCCGGTACCTCGAGCTCGAGATCGAGCCGCTCGTCGCCGCGCTTCGCCAGCAGGCCGAGGAGATCAGGGAGCGTGAGGTCGGGCGTGCCCTGCGAGACCTCGGTGACGTCGATCCGGCGACTGCGGAACGCATCGAGCATCTATCGCGCACGCTCGTGAAGCGGCTCCTCCACGAGCCGACCGTGCGGCTCCGCGAACAGGCTGGCACGGGTGACTCGGACGAGATCGCCGACGCCGTTCGAGAGCTGTTCGGGCTGGCCGCTCCGCGCGACCGGTGAACACCCCGCCGCCTCCTGCGGCGGTGATCGTCGGCACCCGGGCCTCGCCGCTCGCCCGAGCGCAGACGAGCTGCGTGGTCGACTTGCTCGTGTCTGCGCACTCGGGCCTCACGTGCGACGTGGTCGCGATCGTCACCGAGGGTGACCGGACGCAGGCGAAGGGCGTGCCGCTCCCCGCGATCGGTGGCAAGGGACTCTTCACCCTCGAGCTCGAACGCGCGCTCCGCGAGAGCGAGATCGACGCTGCCGTGCATTCACTCAAGGATCTGCCGACGGAGCCCGCGGCCGATCTCTGCGTCGGTGCGATCTGTCGACGGGAGGACGCTCGCGATTGCCTCGTGTCGCACGCCGGGCTGACACTCAAAGCGCTTCCCGACGGTGCGGTCGTCGGGACGAGCAGTCTCCGGCGCGAAGCGCAGCTGCGGGTGCTGCGTCCGGATCTCGAGATCAGATCGATCCGCGGCAACGTCGACACGCGAGTCCGGAGCGTGCGCGCGGGCGTGTACGACGCCGCTGTTCTCGCGGCGGCCGGGATCAGGCGCCTCGGTCTCGAGAGCGAGGTCGCCGAATGGCTCTCGTCGGAGGTGATCCTCCCGGCACCCGGGCAGGGTGCGCTCGCGGTTCAGTGCCGAGCAGGCGACGAGCGGATGGTCGAGCTTCTGGCCGCGATCGAAGATCCAGTGTCCCGGGCCACCACGAGCGCCGAGCGCGCCTTCCTGCGTGCCCTCGGCGGGGGCTGTGCGGCGCCCGTCGCGGCTCATGCTCGAGTCGTCGAGACGAACGCTGACGACGTTCGCGACAGGCCGTTGCAGGATTCCATCGAGGTGCGCATGGAGGCGCTGGTGGCGGCCGTCGACGGCTCCGACGTCGTTCGCGTAACCGGTGTCGGCGAGCCTGACGAGCTGGGCGAGCGGCTCGCCGGCGAGGCCATCGCGGCAGGAGCGGACCGACTCGTGGCGGGCGCGCGTGTCTGAATTGCCGCTCGCGGGGAAGCGAGTCGTCGTCACTCGTCCGGAGTCGAAGGCGCTTGCCGACTCCCTCGAGCTCCTCGGCGCAGAGGTCTCGATCGTGCCGCTCATCGAGATCCGCCCGGTCGAGGATCCACGCGAGCTCGATGCCGCGGTCCAGAAGCTCTCCGACTACGACTGGGTCGTCTTCACGAGCGTAAACGGGGTCGCCGCGGTGGGTGAGCGCCTCCGTGCGATCGGAGCGGAGACGCGTGTCGCAGCGGTGGGGCCGATCACGGCGGAAGCGGTGCGCGCGCTCGAGGTCGAGCCGTCGTTCGTCGCCGCCCGCGCGTCCGAGGACATCGCAGAGGGCCTCGGATCGCTCGACGGAAAGCGGGTGCTCCTCCCGCAGGCCGACATCGCCGATCCCCGGCTCGCCGACGAGCTTCGAGAACGAGGAGCGGACGTCGACCCGGTCGTCGCCTACCGGACGATTCAGGTCGAGCCCACCCTCTGGGGAGTGCTCCCCCTGCGGATCGCCGACGCGATCGTTCTCGCGAGCGGCTCGGCCGTACGCAGCCTCGCATCGATCTCAGGCTCGCTCGAAGGCATCGGTGACTCGACCGTTCTCGTCTGCATCGGCCCGAAGACGGCCGCGGTCGCGCGGGAGGTGGGGCTGCCGGTGGGTGCCGTCGCCGACGAGACGTCCGCGGACGGCATCATTCATGCCCTCGTGTCGCACTTCGGGCAAAGCACATGAGCGATTCCCGCGCGGGCGCGCTCGACGCGCTGCGGTTCTCGCCGGGCGTTCAGCGCCCGCGCCGGTTCCGACGGACGGCTGCGCTGCGCGATCTCGTGCGCGAGACGACGCTCGCGCCAGCGGATCTCGTCTACCCGCTGTTCGTCGTCCCGGGCGCCGGAGTTCGCCGTCCTGTGGCTTCGATGCCGGGCGTGGACCAGGTCTCGGCGGACCTGCTCGAGGCCGAAGCGCGCGAGCTCGCAGAGCTGGGGATCCAGGCCGTTCTCCTGTTCGGTATCCCGAGCACCAAGGATGCACTGGGTCTCGAGAGCCACGCCGAGGACGGCGTCGTCCAGCAGGCGATCCGGGCGCTCAAGGACGCCGGCCGCGAGCTCGTCGTGATGACGGACGTCTGCATGTGCGAGTACACCGATCACGGGCACTGCGGCCTCGTCGGTCCCGACGGCGACGTGCTGAACGACGAGACGCTCGAGGTTCTCGGCCGCATCGCCGTCTCCCACGGCGAGGCCGGGGCAGACGTCGTCGCGCCGAGCGGGATGATCGACGGCATGGTCGGAGCCATGCGTGGCGCTCTCGACGGCGATGGTTTGGAGCACGTGGCGATCCTCTCGTATGCCGTGAAGTACGCATCGGCGTTCTACGGGCCCTTCCGGGAGGCCGCCGAGGGTGCCCCGGTGTTCGGTGATCGCACGTCGCATCAGATGGATCCCGCGAACGCTCGGGAAGCGCTTCGCGAGGCCACGCTCGACGTGGAGCAGGGCGCGGACGCGCTCATGGTCAAGCCCGCTCTCGGCTACCTCGACGTGGTCCGCTCCGTCCGCGATCGCTTTCCGGAGCTCCCCCTCGCTGCGTACAACGTGAGCGGCGAGTACGCGATGGTCAAGGCTGCCGCCTCCAACGACTGGCTCGACGAGCACGCCGTCGTCCTCGAGGTGCTCACCGGAATCAGGCGTGCGGGCGCAGATCTCGTCGTCACGTACCACGCGAAGGAAGCCGCCGGTTGGCTCCAGGGACGAGCGTGACGGCGCGCGTCGACGAGCGATCGGACGAGCAAGAGCTCGACGGTGTCGACGTCGCCGAGCACGGAAGAAGCGCGGAGGGCGAGACGACGTCGCTCGACCGGAGGCTCTACATGCAGCTCCACGCATTCGGTGGCGCTCGCGAGACGGCCCGTCTGGCCGTGGCTCTCGAGGCGGCGGGTGTCGTCGGCACCCTCTACGACGACGTGAACGATCCGACCGGGGTCGCCTTGCTCACCGTGAGCGAGAGGCCCGAGACGTTCGTGTCCGAGCTCCGCGGCTTCCTCCAGTCGCCTCCGTTCGCCGAGCTCGAGCTGAAGCCGGAGCTCACGATGCTCGGCCGAACGTACGCGATCGGGCACGAGCGCGACCTCGAGGAGACGCTCGTCGAGCGGCCGCGACGGCGGGTTCTCGATCCGGCGCTCAAGTGGGCGATCTGGTATCCGCTGCGCCGCGCGGGCTCCTTCGAGCAGCTCTCGCGCACCGAGCAGAACGCCGTGCTCATGGAGCACGGCGGCGTAGGGGCGTCGTTCGGTCGCGCGGGCCTCGGGTACGACATCCGGCTCGCCTGCCACGGGCTCGACAAGCGCGACAACGACTTCGTCGTCGGCCTGCTCGGCCCGGAGCTGCACCCGCTCTCGATCATCGTCCAGCGCATGCGCAAGACGAAGCAGACGTCGCTCCACCTCGAGCGGCTCGGCCCGTTCTTCGTCGGCAGGGTCGCATGGCAGAGCTCGTGACGGCGCGGGCCGGCGCGGAGATAGAGACGGAGACCGAGCCGACCGCCCCATTCCTACGGGCTTGCCGCCGACTTTCCGTCGATCGGACCCCGGTGTGGCTCCTCCGTCAGGCGGGGCGCTACCAGCCCGAGTACCGGGCGCTGCGGGAGAAGCACTCGCTGCTCGAGCTGATACGGACGCCGGAGCTGGCAGCGCAGGTGACGCTCCTCCCCGTCGAGGCCTTCGCCTTGGACGCTGCGATCGTCTTCTCGGACATCCTCCCCCCGCTCGTCGGAATGGGTCTCCAGCTCGACTTCGTGAAAGGCGACGGGCCGCGCATCGGAAACCCGATCGCGCGCCCGCGCGACGTCGACCTCTTGGGAACGCCCCCTGCGGAGGAGACGATGTCGGCAACGCTCCACGCGATCGCGCTCGTCCGTGCTCAGCTCGAGTCGCGTGACATCCCGGTGATCGGCTTCGCGGGGGCGCCCTTCACGCTCGCGAGCTATGCGATCGAGGGCGGGACCTCGAAGGACTTCTCGCGAACGAAGGCGTTCATGCTGTCCGAGCCGGCCGCCTGGAGGCGCCTCCTCGGAAAGCTCGTGACCGTTCAGGCGGACTACCTG